>JANOKK010000558.1:0-4343 GCA_031419255.1 Betaproteobacteria bacterium | reverse complement strand
GCCCGCCCCACAAGGCACAGAGCGGATTGACACTACAAGTAGAGGTGTGGCTAGTCTTGGCACTGACGCTTGCTCCCAAACACTTCTGCTGGTTTCTGGCATCTAGTAAGCCAAGGCAACAGGAGATTGTCAATGCGAAATATTACACATTGGAAACATTACACAGCCAGCGGTATGTGAGTACAGAAATGAATTTTGGGAACTTGAATAGTCATCTCGAGCTTGTCGAGGGGCCTAATAAACGAACCTTTTTGAATCTCAATACAGAACCCTTCGACAGGCTCAGGGCGAATGGGTTAATGATGTCGCGATCTTCACTTCACCAACACCGTCGCCAACCCCAACAACATCCCCATACTCACAATATCCGTCGCCGTGGTGAGAAAAATACTCGACGCCGTCGCCGGATCGGCCCCGTAGCGTTTCAACGTCAACGGCACGATCGCGCCGGAAATGCCGCTGATCATGCAGGCGCCGACCATCGCCAAAAATACCACCACGGCCAACCACAGGCCATGTGGCGAATGCTGCGCGGACGCGGTTACATACATCGCAACACCGGCGACGACGCCGATCGGCGCGCCATTCATGGCACCCAGCGTGCCTTCCTTGAACACCAGCTTCTTGCCATCACCCGGCTTGATCTCGCCCAACGTGATGCCGCGCAACGTGACCGCCATCGCCTGGCAACCGGTGTTGCCCGATTGCCCGGCCAACACCGGCAGGAACGCGGCCAGGATCACCAGCCGGTCGATGGTGCCCTGAAACATCGCGACCACGCCGCCGGCAAGAAAGGCGGTAAGCAGATTTAGTTGCAACCACGGATGGCGGAATTTGAAACTTTGCATCATTGGTGTCGTGACGCGTTCTTCCTTTTCGACACCGACCATGCTGCCGGCCTGCGCGGTGATTTCAAACGCTTCGGCCTGAAAGATAACTTGTCCGCGCACCAGCCCCAGCAGGATGCCGGCTTCGTCGCATACCGGATACACCGGATAGTGGCGATGCAAGGTTTCCCGCATCGCGTCTGATAGTGGAATATCCGGGCGCAGCGAAAATGCGTCGCGCAGCATCACCGACTCGAGCGTCACCGAATTGTCGGCGAACAATAAATCGCGCATGGTCACCACACCTAACATGCGGCCATCCGGAGCGGTGACATAGCCGTAAGTGATGAAAGCGGATTTGATCAATGTGCGCAGCGTTTCGGTCGCTTCGCCGACTGTGGTTGCAGGCGCGAACATCGCGTACGCCGGTTCCATCAATCGGCCCAGCGTGCCTTCGCCATAGGCCTGATTTTTTTTCCACTGCGCGGCGACCTCCGGCGATGCCGCCTCCATGATGTCGCGGCGCGTTTCCTCGGTGAGGGCCGCCAGAATGTCGAGAATGAACGCCGGATTCAGTTGTACCAGCGCGTCGCGCGCCGCGTCCGGCGGCACCGGTTCCAGCAGTCGCGCGGCCTCGGTTGCGTGTCGTGCCTGAAGTTCATCGACCAGGCGCTTTGAGACATCGTCCATTGCATCGCTCCACTTGGTGGCGGGCTGACAACGCCCGACTCGTTGAAGCGTACCCGATTCGCGCCTGACTCGCTACTTCAGGCCGCATTACCACAGGCAGGATATTGAGGGTACGATGGCGATACGATGGCTCACCACGCTCCCCCCAAACCAGGAAATACCATGCCCAGCGACAATGCCGCCGCCGCCACGAATCCCGTTCGCGATATGGCGGCGCAGATTTATGTTCAATTGATTCACGGGCAGGTCTCGGTAAATGGCGACGCCGTAAAGATCGCCACCAATCCGGAAAGCCTTGCGAAAGTGAGTTTTAAACTTTCGGAAGCGTTTCACAAGGCGGAGAAAGAGATCAACGCCAGCGCCGCGCCGACTTCCGTTAAATTCGATGTCAACAAGCTCGATTTCGACGCGTGGACGACAAAATAAGTTTTCAGTAGCGTCGCGTTGCAGATTCTTGTTTTTTTGAAGTTACGATCGGATACAACTCACCGATTGATTTTCCGTAAACCTCCACCCGCGCTCAGGCGTTATATGGTTGCGCGATGACATGCCACCGATCGTGCGCAGCAAGTTTCGCGGGGTGGCGCTACTGGAGGTTACGACGATGTTTACATTCAAGTTCGCGCGGAGAGTAATGCCTGCATTGCTGATTGCTACCGGCACACTGGGTGCGTTGGCAATTCCACAAGTTAGCACCGCGTCCACGGGCGTTTACGTGCAGTTTGCGCCGCTGGCTCCGCGTTTTGAGCGGCATCCGGAGCCGCGCCACGGTTACAACTGGGTGGCGGGATACTGGGATTGGCGCGGTCATCGCCAAGTCTGGATTGCCGGTGCCTGGGTGCAAGCGCATCACGGCTATCACTATCAGCCGCATCGCTACGTTTCGCACAATAACCGATGGCAACATGAACGCAACCGCTGGGATCGCGATGGCGATGGCGTGCCCAATCGCTACGATCGGCAGCCGGACAATCCTTACCGGCGTTAATCTGACATCAAGCAGCAGCGGTGATCGCCTAACACGCGATCACCGCCGCAGGACTGCCGCTACTTTGCTGATTTCGACGCGGCCAGTTCTTTTTCCAGGTTGTCGATGCGTTTTTGCATGCCATTCATTTTGGCCTGCAAGTTGCCGACGTTGAAAAACGTGACATCTTCGGCCGGCACATCGAGCGTGGCCCCATAGCCGATCCATGACGAATCATAGACGCGCACGTTCTTGAAACCCAGATCGGCAAGCACGGTCGCCGTCTCGGATGCCCGCACACCACTCTGGCAATAGACGATGGTTTCTTTGTCCGGATCGAGTTTGGAATAGAGCGCCAGCAATTCCTTGCGCGGTTTCAAATTCATGCCGTCCTTGTTCGCCACCAACTTTTTCTCAAGTTTCGCGGCGGTGTCGGGATCGACCTGATTTTCCAGATAGTTGATCGAAACCGCGCCCGGAATATGCCCGCCGCGAATCGCGCGGATATCCTCGCCGCGAAATTCGGCCGGTGTGCGCACATCCACGATCTGCACTTTTGGATCCTTCAATTTGCGCACGACTTCGGCGGTATCGACCATCAATTCGGGGCGCAGCTTGATCTTGAACGCGACCGGCGCAAGTTTGGCCGACTCGGTCGCAACCAGCTGGCCGGCGGCTTTCCAATCGTCGATGCCACCGTGATAGGCCTTCGCGTTGGTGGCGCTAAAATAATTCAATGTCGTCAGGCCGAAATAAACGAATGGATTGCCCTTCAATCCGTAAACTACAATTTCCTTCGACAGATCGATCCCCGCATCGCCAAGCATTTTTTCAATTTTCGGCAGCGCGATGTAGTCCTCGCGGTGCTCGTCGCGCAATTCGCTGCCGATATCGCCGACGTTCACCGCGCCTGGAATGTGGCCCATTTTGTACAGAGCCGCCGCTCGCGTATCCCAGATGATGGCACCGCGTTTTTGCGCCTGGATCACGTAGGTCGTGTCGACGATCGCGGACGGCGCGGCGAATGCGAAATTTGTCCAAGCCAAGCAGCCTGCGCACAACAACAAGTTTAATGATCGATACATTTTCGCCTCCGGAGTTTTGACTGAAATAAAAGTGCGCAAAGACATTGGCAACTGTTCGCGAGGATGACAAGAATAGAGGGTAAATGGAAGTTTGTGGATAAACTCTAGCACTGGAGCGGCGTTTCAGGCGAAATAGTCCCGAAACACCCGCCAAATCCTGATCTACAATTGAATATGCTGTGAAAAAAGCTACTTCGCGTTCCACGAATCCCGCAACGTTACCGCGCGATTGAACACCGGCACACCCGGCATGCTATCGACCCGATCCGCCACAAAATAGCCGTGACGCTCGAATTGAAAACGAACTTCTGCGTTCGCGGATTTGAGCGATGGCTCAAGATAGGCACGGATGTTTTTCTTCGAGTCCGCATTGAGGTCGTCCAGAAAATTTCCCGATTCGCGTCCCGGATAGGGGCTCTTGAACAATCGATCGTACAAGCGCACATCCGCCTGCCACGCGCTTTTTGCGCAGAGCCAATGGATGTTGCCTTTGACTTTGTAGTTGTCGCTGCCCGCGGTTCCTGACTTGCTGTCGGGAAAATATTCCGCGAGTACTTTCAAGATATTGCCCGCCGCATCCTTTTCGCAGCCAGTGCATTGAATGACGAAGCCATAGCGCAGGCGTACCTTGTTGCCAGGAAATAATCGAAAATATCCTTTCGCGGGGATCTCCTGAAAATCCTCCCGCTCGATCCAGAGTTCGCCCGAAAACGGCAGCGTGCATCACATGCTCGGGATCTTCGCGATGATGGACGGACGCAACGACGAGGCGCG
>JANOKK010000557.1:0-2836 GCA_031419255.1 Betaproteobacteria bacterium | reverse complement strand
TCAATGTCGCGCCACCGGCGGGGCCTGAAACAAGCGACCATTGGTACGCGTTGGCATACAGGCTGGCCGACGCATTCAGCGTGGTCGCACCCTGGCGCACCACGCGCGACAATCCCGGATCGGCGATTGGGCGGCCTGGGCGCAGTGCTGCACCGTTACTGGCTTTCGCCGTGTGGCCCTGATCCTGCAGGAACGTCGCTACCAATTCTGGCCGACTGCTCGAGTAGAACGCATCGTAAACAATCTTGGCGAGGGGCATGTTGCCGCGATCGGTAATGTGCGCTTTTATGCGATCCGAATAGCCCTTGAATTTATCAAAGCTGGTGAAATCAAGATCCGATTGCAAGCCGGTGCCGCGCATGATGTGGCACGTGCGGCACGACGTCGCAACGACTTCTTTGTAGAGCGTGGTTTGGCCCGCCGCCACCCACGATGCAGGCACGTAGGTGTCCGAATATTTTGCGTTGGGAAGACCATCGCCGCCGTAGGCTGATTTGATGAGATCCGCCGCAGTGCCTTGCCATTCGCCCTGCTTGGCGGGCCGCCGGCAGGCGTCTTCGGCGGCGGTGGAGGGCGTTGCGATCGGATAGGTGCAGAGTATCCAGGTATTAACGGTCTTCATGCCCGCCTCAAGTTCGGCGCGGGTAAATCCCGGCGAACTTGAGAAATCGAAGTCGTCAAGTTCGAACGGATGCAAGTGCGCCTGCACATCGCCGCGCGCCTGAGATACGCCATTCGCCACCAGATTGAATCGTGGCTTGCCGGTTGCGTCATTGGGTGTGAGCGCATCGCCGCGTCCACCGTGACACGAGATGCAGGGTCCCGGCATGGCTTTGTCGCCACGTCCATCGAGATCGACGAACACGGCGCGTTGGCCGGTGACCGCATTGAAATTGTAGAATTTCGGAAATGCCGCGCCGCCATTCGGGCCGGGGCTGAATTCGATCGCGTTCACGCCCACCATCCACTGTGTATCGCGCACCACAGCCGCATCGAGATTAAGTGTCGAATACGCGTACGCGCCGTTATTTTTGATCAAATAATTTTCGACAAAAAATGCCAGCGTGCCGTCGGGATTTTTCCGCGCATTCATGCGCCGGCCGTAGCCCAGATCTTTCTTGTCGCCGAAGACAAAAGTGATTTGCGTCCCGGTGCCGGTATCGAATCCGTTCGCCGCTTTCCATTTGGCGAGCGTGTCGCGCGCGTTGGTCGGATCGATCGCCGCGTAGTAGGCCTGTTGATAGGTCGGCGTGTTCATTTGCAACGTACCGTCCGCCTGCAATTGCGGGTTGGGGAACAGCAGGAAGCTATCCGGCCCCGCGACGGCGACCGGATCGGGATCGGCCTTGGGGTTGATGTCGGCGCTGGTGCCGCCGCCACCGCCGCCGCACGCGGACAGCAGCAATGACGTTGCGATTAATGTTGCCGAGGCAAGGTGGGTTCGGAATCTCACGATGACATCCTCTAGAAACGAATCAGGTAAATGACGGAATATTGATCCGCGACGTAACTCGAATTGCCGCCCGGGAGGGTGGATTTCAGACGCGGCGTCGACTGCGCGCGCCGCCATGACACATCGAGCGAATGGCGCGGACTGAAGCCCAGGTTGTAGCCGAAGGATGAGATCACCGTGCTGGCGTCGAACCGGTAGCTGAAGTACTGCGCACCGGCGAAGGCGTCATCGAGCACGAACACATCCGCAATATCGAGGTTGTCGAGTGACGGTCGACCGGTCGAGAAGGTCTTGCCGCGCCGGTATTCGCCGGTCGCGTAAATGACCTCTTTGTCGCTCAACGAATAATCGAGATTGAGGCGTACTGAATTGTCGCGGTTGGTGAAAACGGAGCTCTTGGCGATGCGCTCGTTATGCGAGATGGCACCGAATATGTCGATCCGGTCGGTAAGCGATTGGCGGGCCGAGACGCCGATCGATGAACGATAGCCATTGCGCAATTGGCTGCGGAATCGTTCGCCGGAGGAGCGCGCGAACACGGCAAAAGTGACGGCATCGAAGGCGGAGGAGGTGCGGTATTGAATCTCTCCCTCGACACCGGCCATCGCGCGGCTCAGGCCGTCGTAGACCTGGAATTTCTCCGCACCCACCGTGACGGTAACGGTGGCGCGCAGATTTTCGCGGGAATCGTCTTCGGTCTCGAATTTGAACTTGAATCCCTTGCCGAGATTCACGCTGTTGATGCGGTCATAGCGCTTGTCGGCTTCGGCCTTAGAGCGCGTTACGTTGCGGTCGAAAACAAAGCCCGCGTCGAATTGAATGTCTTCAGGCTTTTTCGGTATCGTGAAAAAGCCGCGCAACGCGAATGGCTTGCCCAATTCGTCGAGATCCTGCGTGAAATTCAAGCGAACACCCTGCGCGGAATCCTTCGAAAAATTGTGCTGCACCTGATAATCGAAACCGATCTTCAAGCCGCCGCGGCGGATGAAATCGGCACCGATGCCGGCGACGAGCGAATTGCGCGCGATCGCACCGGTGCTGATCACAAATCGCGGCCCGCCGGCAATATCGGCGTAGGCAATAGACGTATCGCGCTCGCCCTGGAATTCTCGGCGATACTCGATGCGCGCGCGCGGCGCGGCCCAGCCGTAGCTGGTCGGGTTCAACATCTCGGCGCGCAATCCCAGCACGCCTTGCAATGACGGCGTCGTCTGGCTCGCGTAATTCAACGCATATTGTCCCGCGCCGGTTTCGGTGCTTTGATTCAATCGATCCGAGGTGTAGTCGAGGCGCGCATAGGGCGAGAGCAAGTAGCCTTTGTCGCGGTATTCATAGCCGGTCGAGAGCGAAGCGAACAGTTGCCGGCCGCTGCGGTCGTTGCTT
>JANOKK010000556.1:0-6396 GCA_031419255.1 Betaproteobacteria bacterium | reverse complement strand
TTTATAGGCGCTCACCAATTAAGCAAACGAAATTTGTGGTTTCGAGGATTGTCTCTTAAGGTGCTGATTTTCTTGCGGGGAAAGTTTCGTACCAGTGGGCGTTGTGCGGCGAATTCATTTGGATCGCAAATGCTGACGGCTCTGCAATAGAACCTGTCTCCAATGGAGCGATGTCATCCTGAGCAAAGCGAAGGATCGGGCTGCGACGAGATCCTTCGCGTTGCTCAGGATGACACGGTTCCTCGTTGGATGCCCGAATCAACGGGTACTCAAATCAGCCGCGCCAAATCCCCCACCACCCGGCGTTTCCAGCACGAATACATCATCTACGCCGACAGCCGTTTCGTCGGAATACCGAAGCTCCGTGCGCGAACCATCGGCGCGCTCGATCCACGTTCGACCGAGCCCACTCGGCAGTCCGCCCGCCATACCGAAATTTGCGATGCGTCGATGGCCTGCTAAAATCGCCGCTGTCATCGGCGCCAGAAACCGAATTCGCCGCGTGGCACCGTTGCCGCCGTGCCACTTGCCCGCGCCGCCACTGCCTGCGCGAATCGAGTGTTCATCGACCCGCACCGGGTAACGCCATTCGAGAATCTCTGGATCGGTCAAGCGCGAGTTGGTCATGTGCGCTTGCACCGTATCGCAACCATTGAAACCAGGCCCGGCACCGGTGCCGCCGGAAACGGTTTCGTAATATTGATACTGATCGTTGCCGAAGGTCACATTGTTCATCGTGCCGTAACTTGCCGCCATCACGCCCAGCGCGCCGATCAGGCAATCGGTGATGCATTGCGAGGTTTCGACATTGCCGGCGACAGTGGCGGCGGGCGGGCGCGGACTCAACATCGAGCCTTCTGGAATGATGATCGTGAGCGGCTTCAGGCAGCCTGCATTCAAAGGGATATCGCTATCAACGAGCATGCGAAATACATACAGCACGGCCGCCGTCACAACCGCTGAGGGCGCATTGAAATTGGATTCAAGCTCTGGCGACGTGCCGGTGAAATCGATGGTGGCGCTGCGTTGATCCGCGCCGACGCTGATCTTTACATTGATGACGGCACCATTGTCCATTTCATATTGATACGCACCGTCTTGCAATGCGCCGATAATGCGCCGCACGGCCTCCTCGGCGTTGTCCTGCACATGCCGCATGTACGCCTTGACGACATCGAGACCGAAGTGCGCGACCATGCGCCGCAATTCCTGCACGCCCTTTTCATTCGCAGCGATTTGCGCGCGCAAGTCGGCGATGTTTTGATCGATGTTTCGCGCCGGATACTTACCACCCAAGAGGCGCGCGCGCAGGTCGGCTTCGAGCATGACGCCGTTCTCGACCAGCTTTACGTTATCCAGCAGCACGCCTTCGTCTTCGATGGTCTTTGAAAACGGTGGCATCGAACCCGGCGTGATGCCACCGATATCGGCGTGGTGGCCACGCGAGCCGACGTAGAAAAATATTTCGTGGGAATTTTCTCCAAACACCGGCGTCACCACTGTCACGTCCGGAAGATGCGTGCCGCCGTTGTACGGGTCATTCAATACATACACATCGCCCGGTTTCATCTTGCCGGCGTTTTTGCGCACCACCGTTTTGACGCTCTCGCCCATCGAACCAAGATGCACCGGCATGTGCGGCGCGTTGGCGATCAGATTGCCATCGGCATCGAACAGGGCGCAACTGAAATCAAGACGCTCCTTGATGTTCACCGAATACGCCGTATTGGCCAGACGCAAACCCATTTGTTCGGCAATCGACATGAACAGGTTGTTGAATACTTCCAGCATCACCGGATCGGCGTGCGTGCCCACCGCATAGCGCACGTCGCGCGCAATCGTTCTGGTGAGCACCAAGTGATTGTGCGGCGTCACTTCCAGCATCCAGCCCGGCTCAACGATAGTGGTCGAATGCGTTTCGGCGATGATCGCGGGGCCGGGGATGCGCTGTCCCGGTTGCAAATCGTCGCGCTGATAAATCGGCGCTTCAAGACGCGCGCCGCCGGAGGTCAACGTCGCGTGGGCCGCCGGATCGACCGTAAACTTTCGTTCGCCCTGAGGTATCGAAGGGCCGGTTTGCAAAGTGCCCTTCGATACCTCCGAGCGAACCGAATTCAGTTTCACTTCGACGTCGCGGGTCTTACCAATCGCCTCGCAACTCACCGCTTCCACCACCAGCGCGCGATTGTCCATCAGAAAGCTAAAACGCTTTTTATACGCTGCGTTGAAGTCATCCCGCATCGCATCGATTGTGCCGAAGGCGACAATCAACGCGGAATCTGTGCCGTCGTAGCGCAAATGCGCACGCCTTTTCACAGTGATGTGGTTCGCGTCAATACCTTGCGCGGCGATTTCGGCAACGGCACTGTCCGCAAGCGCGCGCAAGATTTCTTCCAGCGTGTCGACGGCGTCGCGATGCAACGCAACCTCCACCGCTTTTTCACGCATGGCAGTGATATCGGCGAGCCCCATGCCATAGGCCGAGAGCACACCTGCGAACGGATGCAGGTACACGCGCGTCATGCCGAGCTCGTCCGCCACCATACAAGCATGCTGGCCACCCGCGCCGCCGAAACAGCTCAGCGTGTATTCGGTGACATCGTGTCCGCGCTGCACGGAAATAAATTTGATCGCGTTGGCCATGTTGGCGACGGCGATTTTCAGGAACCCTTCGGCGAGCTGTTCCGGGATCGATTTTTCGCCGGTGACGCGTTCGATCTCGCCAGCCAGCGCCTGAAATTTTTCGCGCACTATTTCCGCATCGAGCGGTTTTTCGCCAGTAACGCCGAACACTGACGGAAAGTAGCGCGCCTGAATTTTGCCCAGCATGACATTGCAATCGGTCACCGTCAGCGGCCCGCCGCGCCGGTAACAGGCCGGCCCCGGTACCGCGCCCGCCGAATCGGGGCCGACGCGATAGCGCTGTCCGTCGAAATGCAGGATCGAGCCGCCACCGGCGGCAATGGTGTGAATCGACATCATCGGCGCACGCATTCGCACCCCCGCGACCTGGGTCTCGAATTCACGTTCGAGTTCGCCCGCGTAGTGCGAGACATCGGTGCTGGTGCCGCCCATATCGAAGCCGATGATCTTGTCGAAGCCGGCGTGGACGGCGGTACGCACCATGCCGATGATGCCGCCCGCCGGGCCGGAGAGAATTGAATCCTTGCCCTGGAATTTTTTCGCGTCGGTCAAACCGCCGTTGGATTGCATGAACATCACGCGGGTGCCGGGCAATGCAAGCGCCACTTGATCGACATATCGCTTCAGGATCGGCGACAGATACGCATCCACCACTGTGGTATCGCCGCGCGAAACAATCTTCATCAACGGGCTCACTTCGTGCGACGTGGAAATCTGCGTGAAGCCGATGTCGCGCGCCATTTCCGCGACGCGTTTTTCATGTTGCGGGAATCGCCAGGCATGCATGAAGACAATGGCGATCGCCCGGAAACCCTTATTCCATGCGGCTTCCAGAGCAATGACTGCCGCCACTTCGTCGAGTGGCGTGACGATTTCTCCGTGCGCGCCGATTCGTTCAATGACTTCAAACACATCGGTATAAAGCAATTCGGGCAGCTTGATTTGTCGATCAAAAATACGTGGCCGGTTTTGATAACCGATCCGAAGTTGATCGCGGAATCCTTGGGTGATGAACAAAACAGTCGGCTCGCCTTTGCGTTCCAGCAGCGCATTGGTGGCAACGGTGGTGCCCATTTTTACGGCGTCGATTTGTGCAACCGGAATCGGTGCATTTTTCGCGAGGCCCAGCAACTGGCGGATGCCGGCAATCGCCGCGTCTGCGTACTGCCCGGGATTTTCCGAGAGCAACTTATGCGTCAACAATGCGCCATCGGGCCGCCGCGCGACGATATCGGTGAAAGTGCCGCCTCGGTCGATCCAGAATTGCCATTGGTTACTGTTCATGGTTTCATTTTAGCGGCATGCGGTTGCGCGCGAAATCATCGCAGCAGGATCGGTGGAGCGCAGCGATACCCATCGGACTTGCCGCATAATGGGCACTTCCCTTTCGCGTATCGACAAATGTTCAACGCCCCGCTCTCACTTACGACTGAAACCGCTTTTGAATTGCCCTCTTATTTGCATGAGTCTGGCGCGCACAATCCGTGGGTG
Organism: Betaproteobacteria bacterium; assembly: GCA_031419255.1. Classification (GTDB taxonomy): domain Bacteria; phylum Pseudomonadota; class Gammaproteobacteria; order Burkholderiales; family Usitatibacteraceae; genus UKL13-2. The sequence goes on along the minus strand of JANOKK010000556.1, from coordinate 2,262 downwards.
GAAGCAAACCTGCACGGCGCGGACATCAATAGTTTTCTCGGTGGGTTGTGCTTTGATGCGCACGGTAATTTGTGGGTGACCGATATTCCCTTCGGGCGAATTTTTCGCGTTACACCGACCGGCGAATGGGATCTCATCATCAAGTACGATGGCTGGCCCAACGGCCTCAGGTTTCACGCCGATGGTCGACTCATCGTCGCTGACGCGCGCCATGGATTACTGGCATTGGATGTGGATACGCGCCACATCACGCCCCTGTTGACCCACCATCTCTCGCAGCGCTTTCAGGGTGTGGCGGATCTGACGATCACCACCAGCGGCGATATTTATTTTAGCGATCAGGGTCAGAGTGGATTGCAGGAACCGAATGGCGCGGTGTATCGATTGAGTGAAGACGGTCGCGTACAAAAGTTATTGTCCGATGTTCCCGGGCCGGCGGGATTGTTGCTAAGCGTAGATCAACATTTTTTGCTCGTCGCGGTCAGCGGCGACAACGCCATCTGGCGCGTGCCGCTGGTCGATAGCGGTGTCTCGAAAGTCGGCACGTTCATTCAGTTTTCAGGTGGGTTCGGACCCTGCGGCCTCGCGATTGATCACGACAATAATGTATTGGTGGCGCACCACGGCCTCGGTTGCGTGTGGCAATTCGACAAACGCGGCGAAGCAAAATATCGCATCGATTCCTCGCGCGGCGATTGGACGACGAATGTGGTGATTCATCCCGAGCGACCCAATGAGATTTTCGTTACCGAGTCGCAGACGGGTTCTATTCTTAAGACGACGTTACCGCTCTATTGAAAATACCAATGGGCAAACATAAGCACTGGCGAGGCGTTTGGGGCACAACTGGCCTGAAGTGCACGCCGTTTCTATGGATTTTGGGTATCGACCTGCCAAAATGTTCCGTTCGTGCTGAGCTTGTCGAAGCACAGGTTGCAGGGGCGAGTGCTCATTTAGAAGCATCGAATCATTTGGCCGGCCCTTCGACTAGCTCAGAGCCTTCCCCGGACTCGATCCGGGGGCGAGCGGAGATAGTTGCGCGGCAATTTCAATTCACTGCGGCGCGAGTTTTCGCATGACCACCAAACCCACCCTCCCCGAAGGCGCCTTCGACAACTTCCGTAACGAAATGAGTTACGGCGATTACCTTGGGCTCGATCAATTGCTCGCCGCGCAGAAGCCGCGCTCCAAAGAGCACAACGAATTGTTGTTCATCATCCAGCACCAAACGACTGAGCTGTGGATGAAATTGATGCTGCACGAGTTACTCGCCGCACGTCAGCAAGTGATCAACGGAGACTTGTCGCCCGCATTCAAAATGCTTGCGCGCGTGTCGCGCATTATGAACAATTTGATTCAGGCGTGGGACGTGCTTTCGACACTCACACCGACCGAGTATTCCGCCTTCCGTGACAGTCTCGGCAAATCATCCGGCTTTCAATCGCATCAATATCGGTCGCTCGAATTCGTGTTTGGTAACAAGAACGCGGCACTGCTGAAACCGTTTGAACACCGCGCGGAGATTCACGCGGCGTTATCGGAATTGTTGAACAGCCCTTCGTTGTACGACGAAGCCATTCGCTTGCTGGTCCGGCGCGGCTTCTCGCTGGACGCTGCCGCGATTGATCGAGATTGGTCTCTGCCATATGCGGACAATGCGTCGGTGATGGCCGCGTGGCGCGCGGTCTATGCAAACCCGAAACAACACTGGGACTTGTACGAGCTCGCCGAAAAATTGGTCGATCTCGAAGACTACGTGCGGCAGTGGCGGCATCGGCATGTGACCACCGTGCAGCGCATCATCGGCTTCAAGCGTGGTACGGGGGGAACGGCGGGCGTGGGCTATTTGAAAGCGATGTTGGAGGTGCGCTTGTTTCCGGAGCTTTGGGATTTGCGGACGGAGCTTTGATGGCTGTCATCCTGAGCGCAGCGAAGGATCTCGTCGCAACCTCTCTGCATTCAATTGCGCGTAACGAATCTTTGCTTTCCGTCGCGTGACTAATTGAAATGTGCCTGATCGCTTTCGCTTGGCAAGCGCATCCCGAATATCAACTTGTCGTCGCCGCCAACCGCGACAGTCGTGCCGGGAATTGTCAAAGCCAACTGCTTGGCTTTGACCCGGCGCGACGGGGTGCGCGATGCAGCGCGCACCCCCATTCGTTGCGAGCGGTCAAATGTGCCTGATCGCCTTTGCTTGGCAAGCGCATCCCGAATATCAACTTGTCGTCGCCGCCAACCGCGACGAATGGCACGACCGCCCCG
>JANOKK010000555.1:0-1250 GCA_031419255.1 Betaproteobacteria bacterium | reverse complement strand
CCGATTTCAATCTCGTTCGATTGCGGCAAAGCGCGCAATTGCCGAACGTGGATGAGCGCCGCGAGTTGGGATTGCGCGCACGCGAATTTGCCATCGTCCGCGAAGTGTTGTTGCGCGATGGCGATGCGCCGCTGGTTTTCGCGCACAGTGTGGTGGCGCGCCGCGATGTGCGGGGCGTGTGGCGCGGACTATCGAAGCTGGGCGGACGGCCGCTGGCGGACATGTTGTTTCACGATGCGGATGTATCGCGGCGGCCGATGGAATACAAAAAAATCGACGCGCGGCATCCCTTGTATCGACGGGCCATGGAAGTGGTACTGCATTCTCTTCCGTCAACGGTCTGGGCGCGGCGCAGTGTTTTTTTGAAACACGGAAGACCGTTGCTGGTCACCGAGGTCTTTCTCGATGCGCGGGATTGGTTGCCGCACCTCATCGCGAAAATTTGACAAACACCAGCATTGGCGGACCTCTTGAGGCGAAAGTGCCTGAAGAGGTCCGCCAATGCTGGTGTTTGCGGCGTAGACGGTGAATGACATCCGGGGTGCCACATTATTGGGCGAAGCAACGTCAGCGGCATTCCTGCCTTATCTATTCCCGATCAACCGGATCGAGCCGCTTGGAAAACGTCCCCGTCACGCGGCCATCATCGCCCATCAGCACGCTGTACTCAATCCAGTATCCCCAGGTGTCGCGGTAGCGGTAATCCCAGGCGGTGGTTTTCGTGTTGTCGAAACGCACGCGATGAAACGGCGCGCCGAGCAACGCCGTGACTTCCGCCGCACTTTGTCCGCGCGCGATGCGGGCGGTGGTGTTGTCGTTCAGGTCGGGACGATAAAAGCCGCCCGTTGGCCCGTTGCCGCCGCCGATTTGTGCGCACGCGGCAAGCGCGGCGGCGGCTCCCATCATGCACGCCATCATCAAAACACGCTTTCGCATTGCTCACCCGCCCGCACTCGTACACGTTTGCTAAGATGCTCCTTTCAATGATCAAAAACAAGTGGATTCGCTAAATGGAATTTTTCGCCTTCGAGTGGGTCAGCAACCCGCAAATCTGGATTTCCCTGCTCACCTTGACGGCGCTGGAAATTGTGCTGGGCATCGACAATCTGGTGTTTCTCACGATTATCACCAACCGTCTGCCCATACATCAACGCGAGGCGGGGCGCAAGATCGGAATGTGCGCGGCCACTGCTCGGCCTCGGCACGGCGCTCGGCGGCTAGCAGTCGCTCAACCACCCGCTGGTAGGCGC
>JANOKK010000554.1:0-12926 GCA_031419255.1 Betaproteobacteria bacterium | reverse complement strand
CGAATCCTTACGAAACGAAATTGTCGTCACCCACCCCGAATGATCCCAACCCGCAGTCAGCCCATCAAGTTTGAAGACACCTCGAAGCAGGAGGTGAAATGCACGACCTGCTACATGTGTGCCTGCCGCTGCGGGATTGAAGTCACATTGCAGGAAGGGCGCGTGCGTTTCATCAAGGGTAATCGCAAACATCCGGTGAATCAGGGCGTGCTGTGCGCCAAGGGTTCGGCCGGCATCATGAAGCAATATTCGAAGGCCAAACTCACCGGGCCGATGCTGCGCAAGCCCGGCAGCGAACGCGGTGCGGGCGAATTTGTGCCGATTACTTGGGACGTGGCATTGGAAATGTTGACCAAACGCCTCGCGCACATCCGCGCGACCGATCCCAAACAACTCGCGTTCTTCACGGGCCGCGATCAAATGCAGGCTTTGACAGGTCTCTGGGCGCAGCAATTCGGCACACCCAATTGGGCGGCACACGGCGGCTTTTGTTCGGTCAATATGGCCGCCGCCGGACTCTATTCGATCGGCTACTCGTTCTGGGAATTCGGCGCGGTCGATTGGGATCGCACCAAATATTTTGTGTTGTGGGGGGTGGCCGAGGATCATTCGTCGAACCCCATCAAGATCGGCTTGGACAAATTAAAGCGCAACGGCGCGAAATTCGTGTCGATCAATCCGGTGCGCACGGGTTATTCCGCGATTGCCGATCAATGGCTGCCGATCCGTCCCGGCACCGATGGTTTGCTGGCACTCGCGATCGTGCATGAGTTGTTGACGCGTCAATTATTCGATGCGCCGTTTCTCGCCCGTTACACCAATTCGGCGTGGTTGGTGATCGACGCGCCTGGCACGTCAAAAGATGGGCTGTTCTTGCGCGACGCCGTCGGGCAACCATTGATCCGCGATCAGCGTACCGGGCAATTCACCAACGGCCTCGGTGCCGATATCGATCCCGCCTTGTTCGGCGAATTTCAAACACCCGAAGGGGTGCGCGTACGCACTGTGCTCACGCTCGCGGCCACGCGTTACATAGATGAACGCTATTCGCCGAAGGCGGTGGCCGAACGTTGCGGCGTGACAGCGGAGGTGATCGAGCGTTTGGCGCTGGAAATGGCGACGATTGCATTTGAGGAGACCATCGAAATTCCCGTGCGATGGACCGATGTCTGGGGAAAGACGCATGACAAAGTGGTCGGCCGGCCGGTATCGATGTACGCAATGCGCGGCGTGTCGGCGCACTCGAATGGCTTCCAGACCTGCCGTGCGTTGCACTTGATTCAAATGCTGTTGGGTGCGCTCGAGGGGCCGGGGAATTTCCGCGCGCGCGCACCTTATCCGCGACCGATTCCGCCGTTGATCCTGCCCGAGAACAATGCCACCACTATCAACGCGCCCAATACGCCGCTCGGCAGACCGCCACTCGGTTTTCCGACGCGCCCGGAAGATTTGGCGATTGACGCGGACGGAAAGCCACTTCGCATCGATCACGCGTACTCCTGGGAGTCACCGCTCGCGGCGCACGGCGCGATGCACATGGTCATTACCAACGCGGTCAATGCGGATCCGTATCCGATCGACACGTTGATTTTATTCATGGCGAACATGGCGTGGAATTCGACCATGAATACCTTGGGCGTGCAGGATATGCTACGCGCCAAGCATGAGTCTGGGCTTAACGCGGGCGAATACAAGATACCGTTTTTGGTGGTGGCTGATGCGTTCGAGTCCGAGACCGTGCAATTCGCCGATCTGGTGTTGCCCGACACCACTTACCTTGAGCGCTTCGATGCGATTTCGCTGCTGGATCGGCCGATTTCCGAAGCCGATACGGTGGCTGATGCAATTCGCCATCCTGTCGTGGCACTCGATCGCAATGTGCGGCCATGGCAGGAGGTGCTGGTCGATCTTGCCGGACGATTGAAATTCCCCGCCTTCACCAACGCGGAAGGCACACCGAAATTCAAGGGTTACACCGATTTCATCGTCAACTACGAAAAAGTGCCTGGCATCGGCTTTCTCGCCGGATGGCGCGGCAAAGACGGCTCCAAATCATTGCGCGGCGAACCGAACCCGGATCAATGGAACCGCTACATCGAGAACGGCGCATTCTTTACGCACCATTGGGCCGAGAACGAAAAGTGGATGCGCCTCTGGAACCACGATTACCAGCAGAAGGCGGTCGAGGCGGCGTTCATTCTCGAGGTCGAGCCGATCATCATGCAAATTTATTCCGAGCCGATCCAGAAATTTCGTCTCGCCGGCCAGGGTTTGTACGATGGTCCGAAGCCGACCGACCCCGTCGACCGCGCGCGCCTCGCCGCATATTTCGATCCGCTGCCCGATTGGTATCCGAATCTGGAAAATATCGACGCCGATGAAAAAGCCTTTCCCTTCCACGCCATCACCCAGCGGCCAATGGTGATGTATCACTCGTGGGACACGCAAAATGTCTGGCTCCGGCAAATCATGGCGGGCAATTTTCTCTACATGAATACTGCCTCCGCCGCCGCGCACGGGCTCGCGTCGATGGATTGGGTGTGGGTGGAATCTCGCCTCGGCAAAATCCGCTGCCAATTGAAAACCATGGAAGGCGTCGAGGCCAACACGGTGTGGACCTGGAACGCAATCGGCAAGCAAACCGGCGCGTGGGCGCTGGAGCCGGGGGCGAGCGAATCGACGCACGGTTTTTTGTTGAACCATCTCATCAGCGAGCAACTCCCCTCGAAACCGGGTGACCGCAAACTCACCAACAGCGACCCGATCACCGGTCAGGCCGCGTGGTATGACCTGAAAGTGAATATCACCAAAGCGGCCGACGGCGAAGAGGGTGTCTGGCCGCAATTTGGGGCCGCTGCGTCCGTGAAGACAGGCGTATGAGGCTCGGCCTCACGATCGATCTCGATACCTGCGTCGGTTGCCACGCCTGCGCGGTTGCGTGCAAGGAATGGAACGGCGAATCGCTGATGGCGGGGCCGTTGCCCGACTACAAACCGTATGGCAACGACCCATCCGGCGCGTGGCTGAACCGCATCCGCAGCTTTGAGCACGGTGAATATCCTGACAACAAGACCGTCAACGTGCCGATGTCCTGCCTGCATTGCGAAGAAGCTGCCTGCGTGACGGTGTGCCCGACGGGTGCCTCGTACAAGCGCCCGGACGGCATCGTGCTGGTCGATCCCGACAAATGCATGGGCTGCAATTACTGCGCCTGGGCCTGCCCCTATGGTGCGCGCGAACTTGATCAGACCGCCGGGGTGATGAAGAAATGCACGTTGTGCGTGGATCGGATTTACGATGAACTGTTGCCTCCCGAAGATCGGCAACCCGCCTGTGTGCTGGCCTGCCCGACACAGGCGCGCATGTTCGGCGATTTCGACGATCCGCAATCCGACGTCGCACGGGCGGCTGCGTCGCGCGGCATGAGCCCGATGCTGGCAGACTTGGGTTACAAACCAGTGAACAACTATCTCGCCCCGCGCGCCTCGCCTGAAGTGAAGATTGACGGCGCAAAATCGCCCAAGAAAACGCTGACGCAATTGCTCAGCGAATGGGTCGGCGCGTCCAACGCCAACTAAGAGTCGAAGAGCGATGCGGCCTGCGTTGTCGGTGATTTTCTTTACGGTGAGTTCCGGGGCCGGCTTGGGGCTATTGGTGTGGTTGATCGCGTTAAGCGAGACCGGCTTCGCCGGCGGTGTGCCACGCAACATGATTCTGCCGATGCTCGCATTGGGCATGTTGCTCACCACCGCAGGCTTGTTGTCGTCGACCCAGCATGTGGCCAACCCGAAAAACGCCTGGCGCGCATTTTCGCAATTCCGCACCTCGTGGCTCTCTCGCGAAGGCGTCCTCGCGGCGGCGATTTATCCGGTGGCGGCGATTTACGGTTTGCTTGTCTTTGTCGATGCGCCGACGCTGCCGCGCGTACTCGCCGGGGGGTTGCTGGCGCTGCTGGCGCTCGGCGTGCTGTATTGCACCGGGATGATTTACGCATGCCTGAAAACCATCCCGCGCTGGCACACGCGACTGGTTCCCACGAGCTATGTTCTGCTGGGACTTTATTCCGGCGCGTTGGCCGCGTTGCCGTTCCTCACGCGCGGGTTTGTGGAAGGCGCGTCACCGTTGTCTTCACCCCCGTTGCTTGCGCTGGCGATCACGCTGCTGCTGGCGGCGTTTTTGGTCAAGGCGATCTACTACTTCCGCTTCCGCACGCCGGACGCGCGATTCACGATCAACGACGCATTACCGTTGGGCAAAAAAACCATTCGTTTGCTGGATGTCGGCCATACGCACGGCACTTTCCTGACCGACGAATTCTATTTCAAGCTCGCGCGCGGCCATGCGCGGTGGTTGCGCGGGGCGGCGGTGGGGTTGGGCTTCGCGCTGCCACTTCTCATTCTGGCCTCGGGCACGCGCGCGGCGGTGCCGTTGGCGGTCGCCGCAATCGTCTGCCTGTTGGGTTTGCTGGCGGAGCGCTGGCTGTTTTTCGCCGAAGCGGAACACGTGGTCAGGCTCTACCATGGTGCTGCGCGGGTATGACCGCGACCTTGGCGGGGCATCAGCGACATTGCGTTTCCAAATGAAACTCCAAACTCACCAATCACAATTTCATAACGCAATCGAATCAATGCGTTACCAAAGGGCAAGGTGGCACGCGCCATGCTTTCATAGTTTGAGGGTTTGATTCAATCTGGCGGTAACTACGGAGAACTTTGCAATGGCACGAACTGGCGAACAGTGGCACGAAAAGCCCAATTTCCCCGAAACGCACTTTGTCGATACACGCATCTACACCGAAGATGATTTGTTTCGCGAAGAGCAGGAAAAGATTTTCAACAAGACCTGGATCATCGCCTGCCACGAGAGCGAAATCCCCAACGCGTTTGACTACCGGACTTTCCATCATCCGGGCGGTGCCGAGTTGTTCGTGATTCGCGGTGAAGACCTGAAAGTACGCAGTTTTTACAACATCTGCCCGCATCGCGGCAACACGCTCTTGTATGACCCGGTCGGCAACGCGAAGCGCATCACCTGCATCTTTCACGCCTGGAGTTTCGACGCCAAAGGTGCCTGCACCGATATTTCACGCGCCAAGCAAGGCTATCAGGAACGTTTTTGCGCAGCCGACGCGAGCTTGCGCGAAGTGCGCGCAGATATCGGTTACGGCGGATTCGTCTGGGTGAATATCGACGACCTGGCTCCTTCTCTCGGCGAATTCATCGGCCCGGCGATGGACATGCTCGGCGAACACTTGAGCATGGATCTGGAAGTGTTTCACTATCACAAGGCGGTTGTGAACACCAATTACAAGCTGTGGCACGACACCAACAGCGAGTTCTATCACGACTATATGCATTACTTCAATCGCGCCACCGGCATGATGCAGCCGGGCTATTTCGATCGCAAATACACCGGGTATCATAACGGCCACGCCTCGGTTGGTTCAATGGAAATCAAATACGACGCCTATGACGGTTCCGCCAAACGCGGCGTCGGCTGGCCCGGCCTCGCCCCGGGCGGCTGGATTCTGATCGATATTTTCCCCGGCATGACCTACAACCTGCGCACCTCGGTGCTGCGCATGGATACCGCGATTCCATTGGGGCCGAACAAATTGATCATCGAATTCCGCGGGCTGGGATTGAAGAGCGACACGCCCGAGCAGCGTGCCGAGCGAGTGCGCGACCACAACATGATCTGGGGGCCGTTTGGGCGCAATTTGCATGAGGATCTGCTGGGCGTGCATGGCCAGGGCAAGGCGATGCGGGAGCGCACCGACAGCAAATGGGTGATCCACGGTCGTGAAGAAAACATGACGATCCACGATGAGGGTGGCATGCGTCATTTTTATGCCGAATGGGGCCGGCGCATGGGCCGCAAGCCCTATGACCCGTATGGCGATAATCGACTGGTTGCCAACAAACTTGAAGCGGCATGACACAAAAAATGACTAGCTCGAATCCTGACGCGCGGGTGATAGTGGAGGAGCTCGTCTACCGCACTTGTTTAGCACTTGATGCGCTTGATTTCAACGCCTACCTCGCGCTGTGTGATGAAAATTACCATTACGTTATCGGCGCATACAGCCCTGAAATCAAGAAAGAAATGACCTGGCTGGAACACGATATGGCGGGCATGCAGTTGCTGTTCAAGAATTTGCCCAGGCATAACAGCGATAAGTCGATACTGAGCCGGCACGCGAGTGTTTATACCGTTGTATTCAGCGATGACACCCATGCCGATGTGGTGAGTGGCTTGCAGGTCTATCGCACCTCGCTCGACGGTGGCGCGACGGAATTGTTCGCGGTCGGCAAAATGCGCGACAAAGTGGTGTTGACTGCCGATGGCGCGCGTCTCGCTGAGCGCCGCATCACGCTCGATACGCGCATGTTCGGCATCGGCTTTCACATTCCGTTCTGAGAACTGAAGACCTTGATGCGCATCCAGATCAATGCCCGCAATCGTGCCTACGCATTCGATTCAATCGAAGGCGAGAAAATCCTCTTCGCCGGGTTGCGCGACGGTATCGATTTGCCGTATGAATGCGGCACCGGTACTTGCGGCACTTGCAAAGCGAAGCTCATTGAAGGTGATGTCGAGGATCTTTGGATAGACGCGCCGGGCCGCAAATACCTGAAACCCGAGCGCAACGAAATCCTGATGTGCCAGTGCCTCGCGAAAGGCGATGTCACGCTCGAAGTGTCCAAATTCATTTATGCAACGGATCCCGGCACCTGTCCCGCGCGCGCCTTGAAAGGCACCATCGCCAATGTACGGAACTTCACCCACGATGTGGCCGCGTTCGATGTCGAACTCGATAGCCCGATGGACTTCGACGCCGGCCAGTTTGTTGGCGTCGCAGCACCGGGTGTGCAAGGCATGCGTGGCTATTCGATGGTGAACTTTTCGCGCGGCACGTCGCGGCTTGAGTTCGTCGTCAAGAAAAAAACCGGCGGCGGTTTTTCGGAGTGGCTGTTCAGCGGTGCCGCCAAAGGGGCCACGCTCAACCTGTTCGGTCCGCTCGGCAAAGCGACCTTCTACCCGAGTCTCGCCAAAAACATTCTCTGCATCGCAGGCGGCAGCGGCATCGCGGGGATGATGTCAATTTTGTCGCGCGCGGCGCACGAGCGTTACTTTGAGCAGTTCAAGGGCAACGTATTTTTTGGCGTGCGCACCCTGAACGATGGCTTTTATTTGAGCGAATTGGCGGCGTTCAAAAGCGAGTTCGCGAAGAATCTCGATATCACGATCGCGCTCTCGGATGAAGACGTGCCTGCGGAAGCCGCCACCCGCTACCCGCAGTTGCAATTTGCGCGCGGCTTCGTTCACGAAGTCGCCCGCGACGCAATGGCCGGCAAATATCAGAACGTGCGCGCGTATCTGGCCGGGCCGCCGCCCGCAGTGGATGCGGCGATTCGCGTCCTGCTGCTCGAAGCCAAGCTTACAGCGGACAATATCCGCTACGACAAATTCAGTTGACGACCCGCGCATGAGCAAAACCCGAATCTGTCTCAAATCGGAAATCCCCGCCAACGGCATGAAGGAATGCGAGGCAGCGGGCGGCTTGAAACTGCTGGTGGCCAATTCGGGTGACGCCTATTACGCGGTGCAGGCAATGTGCCCGCATCAGGAGGTCGCGCTGTGCGAAGGGCTCTACGATGGCACCGTGCTGACCTGTCACCAGCATTTGTGGCAGTGGGATATCAAGACCGGCGCACCGCTCGGCATGGCAGAGGCGCCGCTGGAACGCTTTGACGTATTCATTGAAGGCGAAACGATTTTTGTCGGTTCGCAGGGTGCGTTGAATGTCGGCGAATTGTTTTCAGGCATCGGTGACGCGACCCTCGCAGCACTGACCGCGTTGGCGAAGCCAGAGCAATTTGCTGCCGGAAGTGTCTTGTATAAACCGGGCGATCCTGCCGACGACCTATTCGTATTGGATTCAGGCCGTGTCGAATTTCAGATCGGCCGTGATGAGCGCACCAGCCCGGCGGGATTCATGTTGAGAAAGGGCGAAGTGTTCGGCTGGGCCGCGTTGCTGGAAGAACATCCGATGCGCATCGCAACTGCGCGCGTGCTTGAGAACTCGAACCTGTTGCGAATCAACGGCAAGGACGCCATGAAAATTCTGGAGGCGGATCCGGCGTCCGGTTTCCTGGTGATGCGCCGACTGTCCGGTTTGATCGCGCGCTTTCTGGCGGCACCGGGTGCGCGCTGATTGGTGATGTAAACGAAACTGAAGGTTTGACGTTGATTGATTTTTGCCGACGAGAAATTCTCAAATTTAGTAAGACCGCGATGCGTTAATGCGACATATAGCATCGGCAATTGGCATAAGAACGACGAAAAGATCGTGTAGCGTTGGTGTAACGTAATGTGTTGTCACAACCTAACCTGCGTTGGAGGAAACAATGATCAAGCAATTTTCAAGACAAGCCGCAAAGCTCACAGTAGCACTCGCCGTCATTAGCGGTTTCAACACTTCATCCGTGCTCGCGGCGGATCTCGATTACGGCAAAGTGGGCGATCCCGTCCAGCTCGTCGTCGGCTACCAGCCGTACTACACCGAGTCATGGTCGGGTGTGGTGATGCGCAGCAAAAAGTTCTATGAAAAATATTTGCCTAAAGGCTCGACGGTCGAATTCCAGATCGGCTTGCAGGGCGCGATCATCGTCAACAACATGTTGGCCGGCAAGCAACATATCGGCTACATGGGCGATATGCCGTCCATTGTTTCCACCACCAAAACCGAGGTTGCAGATATTCGCCTCGTCGCGGCGGTCGGTCTCGGCAAAGACATGTGCAATATCGTCCTTGCCCGCAAGGATGCACCGGTGTTTGCGTCACCGGCTGAAGCCATCAAATGGCTCGACGGCAAGCAGGTCGCAACCCCCAAAGGGGCGTGCTCAGACCGGTTCGCGCAAAGTGTTTTCAAGAAGAGCGGCGTGACACCGAAGGATTATCTGAACCAGAACATTGAAGTCATCACCAGCAATTTCCGCGCAGGAAAAATCGACGCGGCAATCATCTGGGAGCCGACCGCATCGCGTCTGGTTGAAGACGGCTTGGCGAAACGCGTCGCCTCCGGCGTCAACGGCGGCGAAAACGATGCCGCATTTCTGGCGATGCGCGCGGACTTGATCAAAGCGCGACCCGATATCGTGAAAGCCTGGTTGAATGCGGAACTCGATGCGCAACTCTTTTTCGCCGATGAAAAAAACGCGGCGGAAGTCACCAAGAGCATCGCCGAGCAAACCACGGGGTTCACGCCAAAGGTGTTGTGGAAATCGATTTACGGCGAGTACACCACCAATGAAGGCGGCGTCAAAACCCGTCTGACATTGCCGTTCGGCTTTACGCCGGAAGCAATCGAACTGCTGGCCAAGGCGAGCGAATTTCTGTTTTCGATCAAGAGCATCAACACGCCAAAAATGCGTCCTGAAGCCATCATGACGGAATTTACCGAGGCGATCATGAAAGAGCGCAAGTTGACGGCGCCGATCGGAGATGTGAGCACTTTGCCGGAATCCCAAGCACCCAAGTAATGCGCGTCCATCGACGCAAGCGCACAGTTTTTCCGGGTCGGCGAGAACCGATCCGGAAAAATATCTCTGTAGTTGTTACAAAACGAGATCAAGACAGACATGGTGGATGACAAGTCGCAGGAAAAACACGCCGTCGATCCCGACGTGATGCTGGGGATTTTCAAGCGGACGATGCCGTTTCAGGTCGTCTCCGACGCGTTGTTGCGAAAGATCGCGTTGCTCGCCCGCAAGGAATCATATGCCGCCGGTGCGCTGGTCTATGAGGCGGGCGACAAGGCTGACGACATCTACATTGTCGTCTCGGGAAAAGTCGACCACGCGCTGGAGCCCGGCGTCAACGCGCGCCGTCCCGCCAAAGTGCTCGAGACCGGCGATGTGTTCGGTTGGGCGGCATTGCTCGAAAAATATCCTTCACGTCTCGCCAAGGCCGGGTGCATCGAACCCTCCGAGATCGTGCGCATCAACGGCGAAGAGTTGTTGAGACTGCTCGAATCGGATCCGGATTCCGGCGATATCGTCATGAGCCGCTTCGCCACCATGATCACCCGCGATTACACGGTTCCGGATTTGATCGCGCAATTGAAATCGATTCACCGAAAAATGCATGCGAAGGACAGCCAGGGCATGAATCCGACCTTGTACCGGATTTCGCAGTGGCTGACGAGTCCGCGCCCGTATCTGATGATTATCGGCATCAGCTTGTTCGTCGGTTCATGGTACCTGGCGGTGGAAGTCTTTAAATTACCGCGCTTCCGCGAAATGCCCGGCATCACCACCGTCTTCAAAGAGTGGATCAATCCCGATCCGGTGTACGGCTTGTCGTTATATACGGGGGAGTATTACCAGCACATCGGCATGTCGGTCTGGCGGGTGACGCAGGCGTTTGTGCTTGCAACCGCGCTGGGCGTGCCGTTCGGCCTGTTTCTCGGCTGGTCGAAAAAATTCAAGGAATATTTGTTTCCGATTTTCGAAATGTTGCGGCCCATTCCAATATTGGCGTGGGTACCGCTCGCGATTGTGATGTTTGTCGCGACTGAATCGGCGGTGATTTTCCTGACCTTTCTCGCATCCTTTTTCGCCACCGCCTTGAACACGATGCTGGGTGTTGAATCGATCGACGAATCCTACATTCGTGCCGCTGATTGCCTCGGTGCCAACAGGCGCCAGGTATTTTTCCACGTGATTGTGCCGGGTGCGTTGCCGTTCGTATTTACCGGCCTTCAAATTTCGGTGGGCGTCTCGTGGTTTTCGCTGGTGGCCGCGGAAATGGTGTCGGGACAATATGGCTTGGGTTACGTGATCAACACGTCCTACACGATGGTACGCTACCCGACGATCGTGATCGGCATGATCACGCTGGGCGCAGTGGGGTACTTCACCAGCGCGTTGGTGCGCATCGCGGGCGACCATCTGATGCAATGGCGGGTGCGCGAACTCGCGCTGGGGCGGTAACGATGGCAACCGCAATGACAATGAAAAACGACGCGACAGGTATGGTCGCCAGCGGTGCGCCAACGCGCGGCGCAGTCAAGATCGACGACGTGGTGAAAATCTACGATCCGGAAGGTGCCGCCGTGATGGCGGTCGATCATTGCAGCCTCGATATCGCGGCCGGTGAAATCTGCATGATCGTCGGGCCATCGGGTTGCGGCAAGACCACGTTGCTGAACGCCATCGCCGGTTTTCATGATATTACCTCGGGCCGCATCACACTCGATGGCGAAGTGCTGTGCAGCACCGAAAAACCGAAGGCCACACCGGGCTCGGATCGGATCGTGGTGTTCCAGAACGGCGCATTGTTCCCGTGGAAAACCAATCTTGACAACGTCTCGTTTGGTCTGCTGATGGAGGGGAAACTCTCCAAGGCCGAAGTGAAGGAAAAAGCGCTGGGCATGATGGCGGACGCGGGACTTGCCGGCGTCGAACACAACTTTCCCGGCGAAGTGTCGTCGGGCGTGCGCCGCCGCGTCGAGATCGTGCGGGCGCTGATGAACGAGCCCAAAGTATTGCTGCTCGATGAGCCTTACCGCGCGCTCGATTCGCTGACTAAGTCGGTCATGCACGAAGCGCTGCTGGAAATCTATTACAAGAACAAAGTGACGATATTTTTCATCACCCACGATCTTGAAGAGGCGATATTCCTTGGCCACAAGGTTGCCATCATGACCTCGCGGCCCTGCAAGCCGAAGAAGGTGCTGACGGTGGATATTCCGCATCCGCGCGATTACGGTGTGCTCACCTCGAAACGCTTCCGTGAATTGATCGAAGAGACCAACGAAGCGGTGCATGAAGAAGCAATCAAGGCCTTCAAGGCCGGCGAAAAAGAGGGCTGACCGATGGCGCACGGAAAATTCAGTGGGAAGTCGCTGGCGCGCGGCCTCACCTCGATCGTCTTGTTCCTCTTGCTGTGGGAACTGGGTTCACGTTCCAAACAGTGGCTCGGCGCGGATATTTTTGCGCCCTTGCGCGGTGGCCTGGAGGTGCTTGGTTTCAAGACCAAGTATCTGCCCTGGATCGGTGCCGTGCCCGCGCCGACCGAAGTCTTGCAGTCCTGGGTCGCCGTCGTCAAAGACCCTGGTTACTGGCATAGCTGGTACAAGAGCGGCTTTCGCGTCGCGGCGGGATTCATTGCCGCGATGTTGATCGGCATTCCGTTCGGTTTGATGCTGGCAGTGAGCCGCACGGCCTATGGCATCGGCTTTCCGGTGTTTGAAATGTTGCGACCGATTCCACCGCTCGCGTGGGTGCCGGCCTCCATCATCTTCTGGCCGACGCAGGAAATGTCGATCGCGTTCGTCACCTTTCTCGGCGCGTTTTACACCATCGTGATAAACGTTGTCGGCGGCGCGAAATCGATCGATGGCCGCTACTTTCAGGCGGCGCAGTCGATGGGCTCGTCGCGCACCGACATATTCCGGCGAATTATTTTGCCGGGCACGCTGCCATCGATCGTGGTCGGCTCGGCGGTCGGGATGGGCATCACCTGGGAAGTGGTGGTGGCGGCAGAAATGATTTCCGGTGGCGGCAGCCAGGTGGGTGGCACCGGCGGCGGCGGCCTCGGATTTTTCATCTGGAATTCCTACGTCGGCGGGTCGTACGAACAAATCGTCGTCGGCATGATATCGATTGGCATCGCCGGATTCATTTCCAGCGAACTGTTGCGCTACTTCGGCAAGCGCGTCACGCCGTGGCTGAACCTGAGGTAGCCCTGCCCATGAACACTATGAACGAAACCAAACCTTCCGCGCCCGCCGGCTTGCGACCCGCGATTGCGTCGGGCGAAATCATCGCCGTCGGCGTGAGCAAAATCTATGGGGCCGCCGACGTCCAGCGCGAGGTCGTGCACGATTGCTCGTTCACGATCGAGCGCGGCAAACTCAC
>JANOKK010000553.1:0-1350 GCA_031419255.1 Betaproteobacteria bacterium | reverse complement strand
GCACCGAAGCATTGATCGCATCGTTGGGGATTTTCACGACTTGCCGCGAAAAATTATCGAGGATGTTTGTACCCACCGATTGCTTTTGCGTGACGTAGGTGAACTGATCGCCGACGGCGGAAATCAGCATATAGACTTTGGGTTTCGGTACTGCGACCGGCTCGGACGTGGACTGAGCGTAACTGCTATTGCCCGCCAGAAGCAGGCTGGCTGCCGCCAGAAGAATTGCGCCAAACTTTGTCATGTGTGTCCTTTGGTGAGTTCAATTATTGTCATTGCGAAAATGGCATCGATTGGTTCCAATCCATTTTGCTCGTGCGGCAAGCTCGCAAATTTTTCGGGTCATTTTTGTTGAATTGTATTGCGCCAGTCAATCATGTGCGCGTTCAAAATCTGCGGCAATTGACATCCGACCAAACGCCAAATGCGCAGCACGAATCGAGAGTTCGCCGCGACGACCCGCCAAGCAATGCGATATCCGAGTCACCTTGACATTGTGTCGCCAACAAACCTGATTATCCAGTGCCAACCCATTGTCGGGGGTGTCAATTTGTCACGAAACAGTACGTGAAAGCGGTGACAACGCGGCACCACTTGCCGTGGCTTAAAACAGGCGGTTGCATCGACGCAACATGAATCAAACTGGACTTGATAATTGGTAGCAAACTGGTATTATAAATGCGCGGCCATGCGAATCGTGCAGTTGGCGATTCTTAAGGCGGTCAGACAAAATTCAAAAATTGGGGGAAATATGCAATTTCGAAAAAATCCACTCGCAGCAGCGGTTTCATTCGCACTCCTCGGCTTGTCCATCACGGCCTCGCAAAATCTGATCGCGCAGGTAACGCCCGCCCCCTCAACTGCGGACGCAAAATCGGCCGAGGAAGCAAAGAAGGCGGAAGCGGCCAAGAAGGCTGGTGTCGCCAGCATCGATCAAAAGGTTGACGCAGTGGTCGTGACCGGCATTCGCGCCTCGATCGAACGCTCGATCGACGTCAAGCGCGATTCCAGCGCCAACGTTGAAGTTATCACCGCCGAAGATGTCGGCAAAATGCCGGACAAGAATCTTGCGGATTCGCTTCAGCGTCTGGTGGGTGTTGCAGTGCGCACCGATTACGATGAAGCCGAAAAAGTTTCATTGCGCGGCACCAACCCCGACATGAGCCTGATCCTTTTCAATGGTCACACCGTCAGCGGTGGCGATTGGTATGTCGCGGATCAGCTCTCGAGCAGCCGCAGCACCAGTTTGAGCCTGATGCCTTCTTCCGTGCTTAATCAGGCAACCGTATACAAGACCTCGCAAGCCAATATTGCCGACGGCGGTTTGGCCGGAACCATCAACGTCACCAC
>JANOKK010000552.1:0-6357 GCA_031419255.1 Betaproteobacteria bacterium | reverse complement strand
GTTGCCAAACCCGGCGGGCTAGTGGTGAACGACACCATGCAGACCTTCGATCCACGCATCTACGCCGTGGGCGAATGCGTGAGTCATCGCGGCATCGCCTATGGATTGGTGGCACCACTATTTGAGCAGGCGAAAGTCTGCGCGAATCATCTCGCGCAATTCGGCATCGGCCGCTATTCCGGTTCGCTCACCTCGACCAAACTGAAAGTCACCGGCGTCGATCTATTTTCTGCCGGCAACTTCACCGGTGGCGACGGCACTGAGGATATTGTGCTCGCCGATCTGGGCGCGGGTGTTTACAAACGCCTCGTCATCAAGGATGACAAGCTGATCGGCGCGGTGATGTACGGCGATACCATCGACGGCACCTGGTTTTTCAAATTGCTGCGCGATGGCACCAACATTTCCGCGATGCGCGATCGCTTGATGTTCGGCGAATCCAATTTGGGTGACACCGGACATCAAGGCCAGAACAAGGCCGCCTCGATGCTTGATACGGCGGAAGTCTGCGGCTGCAATGGCGTGTGCAAAGGCGTGATCGTCAAAGCGATCAAGGACAAGGGACTGTTCACGTTGGACGATGTGCGTAAACACACCAAGGCGTCCAGTTCATGCGGCTCTTGCACTGGCTTGGTGGAGCAAATTCTAATGTTCACGGCGGGCGGCGATTACTCCGAAGCGCCGAAGAAAAAATCGATGTGCGGCTGCACCGATCGCACCCATCAGGAAGTGCGCGACGCGATTCGCGCGCAGCATTTGCTGTCAATTCCAGACGTTTACAAATTCATGGAATGGCGCACACCGAATGGTTGTGCGAGTTGCCGCCCGGCAATTAATTTCTACCTCCTCGCAACCTGGCCGAAAGAGGCGCAGGACGATCCGCAATCGCGCTACATCAACGAGCGATCGCACGCCAACATTCAAAAAGACGGCACCTACTCGGTGATTCCGCGCATGTGGGGCGGCGGCACCAATAGCGCGGAGCTGAGGCGTATTGCCGACGTGGTCGACAAATACAAAATCCCTTCGGTGAAAGTGACCGGTGGTCAGCGGCTTGATTTGCTTGGCATCAAAAAGGAAGATTTACCGGCCGTGTGGAAAGACCTCGATATGCCCTCGGGCCACGCGTACGCAAAAGCATTGCGCACGGTGAAAACCTGTGTGGGATCCGAGTGGTGCCGCTTCGGCACGCAGGACTCGACCCGCATGGGACAAGAGTTGGAGCGCGCGTTGTGGCGCATGCAGGCGCCGCATAAAGTGAAGCTCGCGGTCTCGGGCTGCCCACGCAATTGCGCGGAATCGGGGATCAAGGATGTCGGCGTGATCGGTGTCGATTCCGGCTGGGAAATTTATGTTGCGGGCAACGGCGGCATCAAAACCGAAGTCGCGCAATTTTTCTGCAAAGTCAAAACGCACGCGGAAGTGTTGGAATATTCGGGCGCGTTTTTGCAGTTGTATCGCGAAGAAGGTTGGTATCTGGAACGCACGGTGCATTACGTGAATCGCGTGGGGCTTGATTACTGCAAACAGAAAGTGGTTGAAGATACGGCGAACCGCAAAGCGCTGTCTGAGCGATTGCAGTTTGCGCTCGATGGCGAGCCTGATCCGTGGCACGAGCCGGAAAAAGCGCGAGTGGATTTGCGGCAGTTCGCGGTGGTGGGGCTATAAAAAGCATGGAACCGCAGATAAACGCAGATGAACGCGGATGTTCCGTGAAAAATGGCAATCCAAAAGTCACGCACTGGTGCGGCTCTTCACGGCATTTCGCGTCGAAATCCGCACCAGTAGCGGACTTTGCTCTGCATCCGCGTTCATCCGCGTTCATCTGCGGTTCCAACGTTCTTGACTGTTTATCATGACTTACATCGGCATCTGCCAACTGCAAGACATTCCCGTTCTCGGCGCGCGCCGCTACAGGCGTGACGACGGCAAAGTCATCGCCATTTTTCGCAATGCCGAGGACAAAGTGTTTGCGCTGCAAGACAAGTGCCCCCACAAAGGCGGCCCGCTTTCGCAGGGCATCGTGTTCGGTGAATCGGTGGCATGCCCGTTGCACAACTGGTGCATTGGCTTGGACGATGGGTGTGCGGCGGCGCCGGATATTGGTATGGTGGAGAAGTTTTTGGTGCGCGTTGAAGGGGACAAAGTCGAGCTCGATCCTTGGTCGGGGGAGCTGGCGGTGATGGAAATTGCGGCGGAGTGAATGCGGTGATTGAATCGCGCGAAATCACCCCGCAAGAAACCAAATCCACCTGCTGCTACTGCGGCACGGGTTGCGGCGTCATCATCGAGAGCGATGGCGAAAAAATCACCAAAGTGCGCGGCGACCCCGATCATCCGGCGAACTTCGGCAAACTCTGCACCAAGGGTTCTACCCTCGCGTTGACGATGGCACCGTCGGCCATGACCGGTCGCGCACGTCATCCCGAAATGCGCACGGCGCGCGATCAAGCGCGGACCAAAAGCGACTGGGATTCCACGCTCGATCACCTCGCCGACCGCTTCGCCGCCAATATCCGCACACACGGCGCCGACAGCGTCGGCTTTTACGTCTCCGGACAATTGTTGACCGAGGATTATTACGTCTTCAACAAGTTGGCGAAAGGCCTGATCGGTACCAACAACATCGACACCAATTCACGGCTCTGCATGTCATCCGCCGTCACCGGTTACCAGAAAACATTGGGGGCCGATGCGCCGCCGTGCAGCTATGAAGATTTGGATCACGCGGACTGCGTGTTTATCGCCGGATCGAACGCGGCATTCGCACATCCGATCCTGTTCCGCCGACTCGAATCGGCAAAGGAAAAAAATCCCGCGCTGAAAATCATCGTGGTCGATCCGCGCAAAACCGAGACTGCTGCGTTCGCGGACTTGCATCTGCAAATTTTGCCCGGGACCGATGTCGCGCTGTTCCACGCGATGCTGCATGTGATGTTGTGGGAGGAGTGGATCGACCGCAACTACATCGCCGCGCACACCGAAAATTTCGATGCGCTGAGAAACATCGCGCGTGACATGAGCGCTGCGTTCGCTGCTGAAATTTGCGGCATCAAATCGGACGATATCTTCACTGCCGCCAAGTGGTTTGCCCAATCGGCAGCCACACTGTCACTGTATTGCCAGGGTCTCAATCAATCGACCAGCGGTACCGCAAAAAACGCGTCACTCATCAATCTGCATCTGGCGACCGGCCAGATCGGCAAACCGGGTGCAGGTCCGTTCAGTCTCACCGGCCAGCCAAATGCCATGGGCGGACGCGAAGTCGGCGGCATGGCGACCACGCTCGCGGCGCACCGTGATATCGCCAACGCAACGCATCGCGCCGAGATCGAGGCGCTGTGGGGGGTGGAGCGCATTTCGCCAGAGCGCGGCAAGACGGCGGTCGAAATGTTCGATGCCGCGAAGAACGGCGAGATTAAACTGTTGTGGATCGCCTGCACCAATCCCGCGCAATCGCTACCCGATTCGCCGCAAGTGACGGCTGCATTGGTGAACGCCGAACTGGTGATTTTGCAGGACGCGTATCGCAACACCGAAACCGCTGCGTTCGCCGATGTGTTGTTGCCTGCAACGAGTTGGGGCGAGAAAGATGGCACCGTCACCAATTCCGAGCGGCGCATTTCACGCGTGCGGCCCGCCGCGCCGAAGCCTCTTGATGCGCGCCACGATTGGGAAATTGTTTGCGATTTCGCGCGGCGGCTCGAGAAAAAATTGCGGCCCGGAAAACCGACGTTGTTCGCTTTCGATTCGCCTGAATCGGTATGGAACGAACATCGCGAACTCACGCGTGGTCGCGATCTCGATATCACCGGCATGAGTTACGCGATGTTGGAGCAGCAAGGCCCGCAGCAATGGCCACTGCCGACCGGTGCTGCGACCGGCAATACGCGCTTGTACGAAGATGGAATTTTCCCTACTGCAAGTGGCCGTGCACAATTTTTCGCCGAGCGCTACAAAGCCTGTGCGGAAAAAATCGATACCCGTTTTCCGTTGGCACTCACCACCGGGCGCCTGCGCGATCAGTGGCACGGCATGAGCCGCACCGGCAGTGTCGCGCGCCTGTTCGGCCACGCGCCCGAACCGCGCCTTGGCGTCAACCCGGGCGATCTGGCGCGGCGCGGATTAAAAGACGGCGAACTTGCGAAAATTGCCTCGCGGCGCGGCGCGATTTACGCCCAGATCGAGGCCACCGACACGCTGCGCTCGGGACAGGTGTACTTGCCGATGCATTGGGGCAAACGATTTTTGGGTGGCAAGGATAGCGGCGGCGTCAATACGCTGACGCAGCCGGCGTTCGATCCCTATTCGCGCCAGCCGGAATTGAAACACGCGGCCGTGAAAATTACCGCCGCCGATTTGTCGTGGCGCTTGACGGCATTCGCTGCGCGCGAAGGCGATGAAAATCAATTGCTCGATCAATTGCAAGCCTTGCAAAGCGAGGTCGCGTTCTTCAGTGCGGTGCCGATTGGTCGCGAGCGCCCCGGTGTGCTGCTGCGCGCCGCCCATCATGGTGCACCGTCGGTCGCGTGGCTCGACTCATTGGATCAATTGCTCGGCCTGGATGGCGAAATGACGTTGCGCTACGAAGACGCGCGCCGCGCCAGTTCGCGTCGCGTCATGATCGAAGCGGATATGTTGCGCGCGGTACGATTGTGCGGCGATGAGGGAGCCATCGAATCGGGCGAATGGCTGCGTGATTGGTTGCTCGCAGAAAAGCCGGTGGCGGAAATTCGCCGCATGTTGCTTTCACCCGCGACCCATGCGCCGAGCGGATTCGTGCTTGCAGGCCGCGTGGTATGCCAGTGTTTCAATGTTGGTGAAGACGAAATCACGGCCGCGTTGGGCGATATCGAAGGTGACGCAAAAACGCGTTTCGCGGCGTTGCAAGCGCAACTCAAATGTGGCTCGAACTGTGGATCATGCCTGCCCGAGTTACGGCAATTGATTGATCGAACGGCGCCAATCCCAAGGCGAGAGGCGGCATGATCGATATGCGAAAAGGAAAAGTATTTTTGGTCGGTGCCGGCCCGGGCGATCCCGAATTGCTTACGCTTAAAGCGGTGAAGGCAATTCGCGCTGCCGACGTTTTGCTGATCGATGATTTGGTACACGACGATATCCTCGCGTACGCGCAAGCGAACGCGCGCATCATCCATGTCGGCAAACGCGGCGGTTGTAAATCGACGCCGCAGGAATTCATCGAGCGGTTGATGATCGCGGAATCAAAAAATGGCCGCATGGTGGTGCGCCTGAAGGGGGGAGACCCGTTCGTGTTCGGTCGCGGTGGCGAAGAATGTGAATCATTGCGCGCGGCGGGTATCGAGTGCGAAGTCATCAACGGCATCACCGCCGGCATCGCCGCACCGACGGCTATCGGCATTCCACTTACCCACCGCGATATCTGCCACGGCGCTATTTTTGTCACGGGGCACGCTGGCGAAGGTGCAACGACCGCACCCAACTGGCGCGCACTCGCGGCGACCGGTTTGCCGCTGGTGATTTACATGGGTGTCGCGCGATGTGAATCGATTCAACGCGATTTGCTCGATGCCGGGATGAATCCGTCGATGCCAATCGCCATCATTCAGAACGCGACGCGCAACGATCAGCGTTCGCTGGTGACGACCTTGCGCGATCTGGTTGAAGACATTCGCACATCGGCCATCGGCAGCCCGGCGATCATGGTGGTGGGGGAAACGGTGCACTATGCGCAAAGTGAAAACACCGGCATTGGTGCGGAGCTTGGGTCACAAATGGCTGGAAAGGCTCGCCAGATATAGAGTTTCACGTCTTAGTCTGGAATCTCAATTAACGCCCGTCATCCCCGCGTTGACCAAAGGGAATTCCTTTTCGGGACGCGAGGATGACAAACCTTTGAGGGTGCGAGTCGTTCTGGTTCAGATAGGCCGATCACAACTACACGGTGTCATCCTGTGCGCAGCGAAGGATCTCCTTGCATGAATGAGATCCTTCGCGATGCTTAGGATGACACAATATTTTTCGAGAACCACGCAGTCAGTCAGCTTTCCAGCAACGCCCGCGCGATCAACTTCGCGTGCGGCACCGACGCCGCTGACCTCCATTCTGGGGTAGGAGAGTTCGGCACGAGGCCGAGTGATTTCAGCTTGTTCCGGACTCACCGCACGCCAGTCTGCCGCCTCAGACAACTTGCCCGCATCGCATTGTGAATCGCAATCACATATTCCAGCCCATTTACTCATAAGTCAGTAATATAGGAAACAATTGCGGAACCATTCGATGATAGATTGGTCGAATGGATATGAAAATAGACGGACGGACGCTGGATCACAAGACGCTGGAAACGATTCGCGAGATGGCGGTGCGTCGGGTGCA
>JANOKK010000551.1:0-2296 GCA_031419255.1 Betaproteobacteria bacterium | reverse complement strand
ACAAGATATCGGATGAAATTTATGAAAAGCTGATCGGCGAAAAAGGCATTTTCTCGACCCGCATCGCGTACGTGTTAAAGCGTGGCAATCGCTTCGATTTGCAAGTCGCCGATGCCGATGGCTACAACCCTCAATCGATCCTCTCCTCTCTCGAGCCGATTCGCTCGCCCAAGTGGTCACCTGACGGTACCAAGCTTGCGTACGTGTCGTTCGAGAATCGTAAGTCCTCGGTTTTCGTCCAGGACCTCGTCACCAGCAAGCGCACCCTGGTCGCGAATTTCAAGGGCGACAATTACGCGCCAAACTGGTCACCCGACGGCAGGCAATTGGTGGTGACGTTATCGAAGGATTCGGTTGCGCAAATTTATGTCATTTCCGTAACCGGTGGTGAAGCGGTGCGGGTCGTGGAAAGCAACAGCATGGATTTGAATGCGACGTATACCGGCGATGGGAAGGACATCATTTTTGTGTCGGAGCGCTCCGGTGGAGCGCAGCTCTATATTGTTCCTGCGACGGGCGGCACGCCAAGGCGATTGACCTTTGAAGGCAGTAACAACACTAACCCGCGCATGAGTCCGGATGGGAAGTTGGTCGCGTTCGTCAATCGCGAAGCAGGCAAACTTCGCATCGCCACATTGGAGCTTGCGAGTGGCCAGGTGAACGTACTCACCGAAGGCCCGCTCGACGACAGCCCGAGCTTTTCGCCCAATGGCCGCACCATCCTCTACGAAGACAAATCCGGCGGGCGCGGTCGGCTGGGATCGGTCTCGACCGATGGCCGCATCAAACAGAAATTGTCGTCGCAGGTGGGTGACGTGCGCGAACCGACATGGGGCCCCTACGGTACGTCCAGCGCACGGTAACGTGCCCCGGGTAAAAGCGGTTAAACTTGATGCGTGATGCACAATGATCTTTTCTCCAGGAGAAATGAAATGAAAAAATTATTCATCGGGTTGGCGGCGGCGTTATTGTTGTCCGCCTGCGGCACCAAAGAACCGCCGTCGACCATCAAAGTCGAGGATCGCTCTCCGCCGCCGACGTCGACCGCATCCACCACAACGACACCCTCGACCAGAGGAACTGAGAGCACCGGTACCGCCACTCGCACGACAACGCCAGCCGTTAATCCGTTAATAGATCCCAACAACCCGCTATCGAAACGCGTGATCTATTTTGACTACGACAAAGACGCCGTCAGGGCCGAGTTTGCAAGCCTGGTGCAGGCGCATGCGACGTACTTGAGCCAAAACCGCGCCCGCAAGATCCGTCTCGAAGGCCACGCCGATGAGCGCGGCTCACGCGAGTACAACATGGCGCTCGGCCAACGTCGCGCCGATGCCGTGCGCAAGGCGGCCGCAGTACTTGGTGTCGGCAACGACCGTATCGAGACCATCAGTTTTGGCGAGGATAAGCCGAAATCGAATGGTCATGACGACGCCGCGTGGGCGCAGAACCGCCGCGTCGAAATCGTTTACGACGGCGAATAGGAACTCTTGAATTTTTCAAAGGTATCGTTGCGCGGCGGATTGGTTTGCGTATGCGTGGCCGTTTTATGCGGCCACGCAACAGCCGGTGTATTTGACGAAGATGCGCGTCGCGAAGTTCGTGAACTGCGTGCGGAACTCGACAAGAAGGATCGTGAACTTGACATCCGAATGCAGCGCCTCGATGAATCGATCAAGAATCTCGGTATCATTCAACTGCTGAATCAGATCGAGCAGCTCAGCGCCGAAATTGCCAAGCTGCGCGGGCAAAGCGAAGTGCTTGCGAACCAGAACGAGCAATTGACCAAACGCCAGCGCGACTTCTATCTCGATATCGACACGCGGCTCAGGAAGCTCGAAGGCCTGCCGGCTGAGGCACCTGCCGCGACGGTAGCGATAGCTCCACCGCTACCGAGCGCAGGGCCGCTGCCAAACTCGGCATCTAACTCGTCCGCAACGCCGCCAGTCGTTCCCGCAATCGCGACACTGGCATCGCGCGAAAAGGAAAACAGCGCCTACGATGTCGGCTCGAATCTGTTCAAGCGCGCGGATTTTCAGGGTGCCATCCGCGCGTTTCAGGGTTTCATGAAGGACTATCCCGCGAGCCCGCTGGTGTCGAACGCGCAATACTGGATCGGCATTTGTTATTTCAATCTCAAGGATTATCCGAATGCGCGTTCATCGCAGGAATCCTTGTTGAAAATGTTTCCGGATTCACCCAAAGCGCCCGACGCGTTGCTCGCCATTGCGAGCGTGCAAATTGAAATTGCCGACAACGGTTCTGCGCGCAATACGCTCGAAGACATCATCGC
>JANOKK010000550.1:0-3112 GCA_031419255.1 Betaproteobacteria bacterium | reverse complement strand
CCACCACTGCGTACACAACGCGACGTGGACGCGTTGGTTGCCGCGCTCAAGGACGGCACCATCGATTGTGTTGCAACCGATCATGCGCCGCATCACAACGACGAAAAGAATCGCGAGTTTTCCGATGCGCCGAATGGGATCGTCGGACTGGAGACGGCGCTGTCAGTGCTCATCACCTGGCTCGTAGCGCCAGGCACGATCACACTCGCGCACGGCTACTGGCCGAAGGATCCGAAAATGGTTGAACGGGTTGGCCAGGGTTACGATTTGATTCTCTCCAAAAATACCCTGAAAAAAGGCTACGTTAAACCGGATCGCAAGATCGACAAGCGCCAGCAGATCGATCTTGGCGTCAGCGACGATTCTTTCTTGAAAACCATTTACGGCACACTCAATCCCGGCGGCCTGTTGATCATCTACAACCTCTACCCCAAGCCACCCGATGGCAAAGCCGCGTACAACCCGCAAGCCGATGCGCGCTCGCCTTACACGCGCGAACAATACGAAAAGACGGGGCTGAGGGTACTGGCATTCAATCTCGAAGACCACACTGTCGCGCGCAATATGGGCCGCGCGCTGCGTTGGGATCGCAACGACAAAGGCGAGATCACGTCCGATCTTGAAACAACGCTCTTCGCCATGGTGACGATGGTGGCGTGGCCGCTTTGACGATTTCTTTCTCGTCGGCAATTGCGAACATGCTGTGGAAATTTGTCGAAAAAAATAAGCAGTGTAGGCGCGGAATGTTCGACACAACTTTCCACTTGACCGGCCCGAAGGTGCGGCTAAAATTCCAATCACGCTGACATTCAAAAATCGCATCGAAGGGGAAGGCAATGCCGCATTTTTGTGATTCGCACGATTCGGCCCTATTCATCGGCCGTTCGCTAACGATTTCATTCGCGTTCGTCGCTTTGTGCGTGGTAAGCGGCTGCGGCTAAGAAGAGCGGGTGCCTACAACGGCGGAACGTCTTGCCTACGTGCAGCAAAAACAGCAGACCCAACCCGATTTTTACGTGCCGCGCAAGACCGTCGATTACATGGCCGATCTCAAATCGATCAAGGATGTGCCAGCGCGTTCCGATAACGCGGCTACGAAAAGCGCACCGGCAAAGGCGCCCGATATTAAACCCGTCGCCGTCGATACCGCGAAGCCCGTCGCACCAATTGCGGCACCCGTTGCCGCCTCCGCGCCGCAGGCTGCTCCATCCGCATCGGCACCGCCCGCCAATGTCGTCGCCAGTCAAGCGCCAACGGCACGACTACAGCCGCGCACGGACACCGCAAATGCAATTACCGTGATCAGCCGCGAACAGCCCGAATTTCCCCGTGAAGCGTTGCGCGCCGGTGTCGAGACCGGCACGGTGCGCGCGCGCATGACGATCAGTGCGTCAGGTGAGGTCACCAACGTCGCAATCCTGAAAGCCGAACCGGCACGGGTGTTTGATCGCTCCGTTCAGCAGGCGCTCAGTCGCTGGAAATTCAATGCCGGTGCCGATGGCCGCTCGTTTGATACCGAAGTGGGATTCAAGTCCGCCAACTGATGAGCGCAGCATCGCGGGCAACATGAATGTCGCAGTCGTCGCGACAATTCTTGTCGCACTCTAAATTCGATTTCAGTTGCGTTCTGATCGCGGAATGAATCGGCAAAATCCCGTCACTTCTTCTCGATCATGGTAGAGCTGCTTGATGCGTAGTTCAAATGGCCGGCCATTGGCTTCCATGCCCGCACGAATCACGGCGCGGCAGCGCTCCACTTCCTCAAAGCGTTTTTTCATCGGCAGTTTGAGATTGAAAATGCACCGGTCGGTCCAGCCTTCGCGCATCCACATCGCCACCAGTTGCGCGATCCGTACCGGTTGATCGACCATGTCGCATACCATCCAATCGACGGGCTTGCGCGGACGATAACGAAAACCGTCTTCGCGCAAGTGGCGCACCAGCGCGTTGTCAACCAATTCTCCACGCAAGATACCGTTGTCGATCGCGGTAACATGCAGGCCGCGATGAATTAGCTGCCACGTCCAGCCGCCGGGCGCTGCGCCAAGATCAACGGCGCGCATTTCGGATTGCAGCAGACGCTCTTCGTTGCCTCCGAGGAAAACATGAAACGCTTCGGCGAGTTTCAGTGTCGATCGGCTGGGCGCGTCTCGAGGCATGCGCAAACGTGGAATGCCGTTACGCCATGGCGACGACGACTGCGGATCGCTCAAGCCCAGCATCGCCTGTCGATCCGGCGTCATCAAAACGTGCAGCGCCGGCAACAGGGCACTCTTATCATCGATGACACCGGTCGTCGCGAGCTTGGCCCCAACTCGTGTTTCAAGCGTCTGCGCGAGTTTGGACAGCGCCTTGCCGTCATTGGTGTCGGGATATTCGATCCGCAATGCGTTAATTTTTTCAACGCCGGACGCCGCCAGGAATTTGACCGCCGCATCAAAAATCGGCGTGACCCGGTCATTGGTCGGCAACGCCACGGCGTCGGCATCAGCGCGCAGGAATTGCCGCGCAAATGTCATTTTCGGCCATTGCAAATGTGCAGCCGCTTTTTTCACATCGCGACCGGTAAACGTAATGAGTACATAGCCGCTCAATGGCACGGCTAAAATATTGCTCGGTTTGGCACTGGCGAGCGCACTGAACTCTGCCGCCAAATCCGGCTCAAATCCTGCGCGACAATAACCAAGCCAGGATGAGGTTGTATTCGATGTCGTTGAAGTCATGCCGCACTCTAGCCGAAATGGCGAAGCCATGACGGATTTGTCATCGAGTTATGAGCTTGTGCCGTTAGGGTTTTCAGGCTTCTCATCAAAAAAACGTTCAGGTACACAAATGAATCGATGCATCCCGCTGTTGTTGCTATTCCTGCCGTTGTACACCCTTGCGCAATCGACCGATGCCGAATTCGCGCCCTTGCTAAAGGTACGGAAAATCGCGGAAGTTGAAAAACTTGCGAATGAGCGCATCGCACTTACTCATAAGTCAGTAATATAGGAAACAATTGCGGAACCATTCGATGATAGATTGGTCGAATGGATATGAAAATAGACGGACGGACGCTGGATCACAAGACGCTGGAAACGATTCGCGAGATGGCGGTGCGTCGGGTGCA
>JANOKK010000549.1:0-3209 GCA_031419255.1 Betaproteobacteria bacterium | reverse complement strand
CGGAGCGGCTGCGCGATTTGCTGGCATTGGAGATTCCGCGTTGGACGAAGGTGGTGACGGCGGCGAAGATCAAGACGGAATAATGAATGTGGCAACCTGCATTTTTCCGCGAAGTTGTGCGATTGCAACAAGAAAAACTCTATCATCCTGAGCAACGCGAAGGATCTCGTCGCGACAAGATCCTTCGCGTTGCTCAGGATGACACTCCGTAGGATGGGTGGACCCCGGACTTGATCCGGGGGATACCCATCCTACGAATTATTTCCACTCTCAACCAGGATCTCTCATGAGTCTCATCGAAGACCTCGTCATCGCCTCTCGCACTTGCGCCGAAGCCGGCGTGATCGACGCATACGGACACGTGAGTGCATGTCACGCGCGATCGCACCGGAGCTCATCACCGAAGACGACATTCTCGAATTCGATCTTGATAGTCATCCCGTCATTGCCAACGGCCCGCCCGGCTACAACGAGCGCTATATCCACGGCGAAATTTATAAAGTGCGGCCCGAGATCAACGCCATCGTCCACAATCACTCGCACTCGGTGGTGCCATTCAGTTGCACGCCGTGCCAATTACGTCCGCTGTTTCACATGTCGGCATTCATCGGCTTGGGCATCCCCAACTGGGATATTCGCGAAGCGCAAATGGGCACCGATATGCTGGTGCGAAATTCCGTCCTCGGCGCGTCGCTTGCGCAAAAATTGGGCAAGCATCCCGCTGCACTGATGCGCGGCCATGGCTCGGTGGTGGTCGGCGAAAAAGTTCAGATCGCGGTCGGCCGCACCGTGTACCTCGATCACAACGCGAAGATGCAGTATCAGGCAATGATGATGGCCGGGCCGAACCGTGACACGATCGTGTACATGGACAACGCCGAAGTTGCAGCCAACGTGGTGTGGCAGGAATACATGCGCTCGTGGGATTTGTGGAAGAAACAATGGCAGCCACGATTGGCGGCGGAGAAAGCGAATCGTATTGAATAGAGTCAAGCAGGGGCGCGGCATTTGGCGGCTTTTTGCTCGAAGTGCCGCACCAGTGCTGGTGTTTGTTGTTTTTTAGCTGCAAGGCATCAATTCAAATGGCACTTGCCAAAACCGCTGCGACGCGATTAACTAGGCGTCAATATGCGATTCTTTTCACACGCCACCATCGCTGACAATTTGACCTCCACGCCATGTGGTGGGGTGCCGCCGGTACGCCGCGTCACGAATGAAAAACGGCCGCGCATCATTCCCATCGCCATTGCTGCCGCATTCGGATTTGCCTCGGTAATTGCGCATGCGAGTTGCCGCACCGACAAGGATTTTTTGCTGGCTGCCGCTCCTCCGCAAACACTTGCCGATACGGGCGTTCCTGCAGAAAGTGAATTGCTGGCACGCATCGATCGCGGATTCGGTCGTGAGGTCGTCCGCGACATCCTGCGCCGCTACCCCGCCGGTGGTGCACCGCCGGATGCAGTGACGACCGCGATTCTCGCTGCTGCTTATGGATCAGAAGGTGCTGATACCGAGGCGCGCGAAGTCGCCGACCGCGCGCTGAGAGCCGTGCGTACCGATTCGCCGTCGCGCGAGGCGCAAGTGACTGCCATTGTATCTACGGTTTTTCTGCGTCTGGGTCTGCGCGACGAAGGCGTGGCGCTGTTGAAGCGTGCGTCTACGCTCTACCTGCAGAGCGGCGACAATCTTTCTGCCGCGCGCGTGTCGATCAATCTTGCGCGCGCCAACCGCACGCCCGACGAAAGAATTCAAGCGACGGATGCCGCCATCGCCCAACTTCCGGCGATGGAAAGTACCGCGCGTAGTCGCCACACGGCGTTTGCAGTGGTGCGACTCGCAGCCGAACTTTTTCCGTTGACGCGATTGCCGGAAATTGAAAAGCACATCGATTGGCTTCTACGCAATGCCCGCCAGTTTCGCGACAAAAGCGCCGAGGCCGATGCGCATTTCCTGCGCGCGCTGGTGAGTGAGCGACGACAGCAGTGGTCGCTGGCGTTCGCGGAAAATGACGCGTCACTCACGCTCGCGGCGAAGGCCGCCCTGCCGGTCGCGCCTGATTGGTTGTGGCAGCGCGCCCGGCTATTGCGGGCAATGACGAAGCTCGACGAAGCGCGCGCAATCTATGCCGATCTGATCGCGCGCTTGGGACCCATGAAGTCCGCACTCGATCCGGTGTTGCTCGGTATCGGTAGTTCATTTCGCGAACGCTATGGCGATGCGTATCTCGAGTACGCAGATTTGCTGCTCACGCATTCGCAAACTGCGGTCGCCGCCGAGCGCCAGCGTCTGCTGCGCCACGCCCGCGAGGTAGCGGAATTTTCCAAGGTGGTGGAGATTTCGGATTACTTTCGCGATCCGTGCATCGGCTCGGTCGCGCAGGCGCAGGCAGTGGATGCAGCGGACACGGCAGCAGTGACGCTGTATCCGATCGTGTTTTCGGATCGCATGGAATTGCTGCTGAGTCAGGGCGCAAAAATCGAGTTAGTGACGGTGCCGGTTGCGCGCGTGGATCTGGTGAAAGCGGTCCGCGATTTTCGCGGCCTGCTGGAAAAACGCACCACCGCACAACATCTGCGACCTTCGCGACGGCTGTACGACATGCTGATCCGCCCGATCGAAAAATTTCTGCCGACCGAGGCGAATGCAACACTGGTGATCGTGCCCGATGCCACGCTGCGCTCGATCCCATTCTCCGCATTGCACGATGGCAAACGCTATCTGGTCGAGCGCATTTCGCTCGGCACCACCGTGAGTCTTTCACTCACCAACCCGCGCAAAATCGACACGCAGGATGTGCGTGCCTCGGTGCTGGGCTTAACCGAAGCGCGCCTCGGTTTCACGGGACTGCCGGCGGTAAAAGATGAGACCGGTCGCGTGGCGCAAACACTGCGGACATCGCCGCAACTCGATGCCAATTTCACCCGCAAACGATTGATGGACGAAATAGCGCTCACGAATCCGAGCGTGGTGCATATCGCCTCGCACGGGCAATTTTCGAGCGACCCGCGCGATTCGTTTCTGCTCACCTACGATTCAAAGATGGATATCGATAGTCTGCGCGCGGCGGTGTCGTCGGGTAGCACCGCCAATCGTTCGCTCGAATTGTTGATGCTGAGCGCATGCCAGACGGCGGCGGGCGATGAACGTTCAGCGATGGGTCTCGCTGGTGTGGCGTTGCGCTCCGGTGCGAGAAGTGCGTTGGCGTCGTT
>JANOKK010000548.1:0-1014 GCA_031419255.1 Betaproteobacteria bacterium | reverse complement strand
ACTGACGCAGGTCCGCTCACCATCGCCGACGCAAACAAGCGATCAAACGCTTTCCTCGCGCGGACATTCGCCTGTGCGTCGCGAAACAAATTCCGTGAACGGTAACAGGACGCGAGAATGCCAAAAAATTCAAATGCCATTTGCTCGGGATCGCAATCGGCGGCGAATTCTCCCGTGTCGATGGTCATCTGAATGGATTTCACAAGGCTCGATTGCATGCGTTGCATGTGGGTGAGCAATGCATCGCGAACGGCGCCCGGTTTATCGTCGAACTCAGTGATCGCCGTCATCATCGGGCAACCCGATAAATCACAACGGGCCGTCCACAACAGCCAGTTGTCGCACATCGCATTCAGGCGCCGCAAACCGCGCGGCTCGGCGAGCGCGGGAAAGGTGGTCACCTCGTTGAAGCGGCGGATCGCCTCATCAAGCGTGGCAATTTGCAATTCTTCTTTCGAGCCGAAATGCGCGAACAAGCCACTTTTTGACATGCCGGTTTTTTCCGCGAGCGTGCCGATGGTGATGGCTTCAAAACCCGCCGCACTCGCATGGCAAAGGGCGGCCTTGAGAATGGCGGCGCGGGTTTCTTCGCCCTTGGTGGCGCGGATTGGCGATGGGTTGGGGACACTCATTGACAAATAATAGAACGACTGTTCTATTTTGTCAATCTTGGCAAAGTCTAGTATTGTCAGGCATTTCGAGGCGTTTTGTGCTGGAACGCCGCGCCAGTGCTTGAGTTTATACTTTGGAAAATTCTATTGATCCGGCAATTAAACATGTTGAACTGACTTCAATTATTTCCTTCCCCCGCGTAGGCGGGGGGCCAAGTTTCGTAGCGGAATTGCAGAAAACTTGGATCCCCGCCTACGCGGGGAAAGGGCGCGCTTCAACATATTTAATTGCCGCTTCAATATTCACCCTGTCATCCAGTCGGAGGCCCATATGCACTAACTTAAGCGTTGGCGATCAAAAATGTTGCTGTCATCCTGAGCGTCGCGAAGGATCTGGTTCATG
>JANOKK010000547.1:0-5974 GCA_031419255.1 Betaproteobacteria bacterium | reverse complement strand
CGAGGACCGCGATCACCAGGTTCGCTGATCCGGTGCTGATGTCCCAGGCGGCAGGCGCGTTGATGCCGTTGGCCTGAGTCAAATTCCACTGGCTGGCGTACTGGGGATCGGTGGGGGTGAGTTGCGGGAAGTAGAGGCGGTCAGGTATGACGTCGAGGACATCCGTGTCTTGTGCGATGGCGGCGGCGATGCGTTGCACGTCGGCCATCGGCAGGCGGCGATTGAGTCGGATGATGTGAGCGCCATCGCCCATGGTGCGCAGTGGGGTGAGTTTTTCGCTCGTCAGCGACTGCAATCGCGCGGTGGTTTTCAGACGGTGTTCGGTGTGTGGGTCGCGTGCGGCATTGGTGGCGCGTGAGGATCCGGCGGGGGATTTGATGGGGGATGCCGATGACGCCGCGAGTTTTGCGTTGCTGTTTTTTAGGCGGACGATCAGGCGGTCGGTATGGGTGTAGTCGATTTGTGCGTGTTGTGTTTTAAAGGAGTCACCGCGCGATTGGGGCGGCCCTTCGACAGGCTCAGGGCGAACGGAAGTTTGTGCCCACGACGTCGGGGCCAGGAAAAAAATTAGGCCTGCAAATAAACAGACAACCGAATAGCGCTTCTGTGTCATGCGTAGATCCCCACGCCTTTTTCAACTCAACGATGTTGCCTGCGAAAGCATTGCGACTGAGTTTGTTGCGACAAGATTCTTCGCTGCGCTCAGAATGACACTGCTTTTTTTCGTTGGGTCGAAACGGGTACTGGTGTAACGTTGGGGAGGTGCCGCCCGATGCGCTCTGTGGCGATTTGGGTGGCATCCGCCCGGCGGTCGATTGCCGAATCTCGTGCGCTTCCAGTTAGCCAGCGGCAGGGGCGATTGTCAATGTGGAATATTACACATTGAGAGGTATTGGCGTGCGGGTTACTCATGCGAATGAAGTGACAAACACAAGCATTGGTGCGGCGTTTGGAGGCATTTCTGCCTGAACGCCGCGCCAGTGCTTGACTATTCCGCCGAGCCAGCACAAAGCTTGCTTGCGGTTATGCTGTGTCCTCTTTTTCAACACTATCGACAAAATATGAACAACTCTCACACCGCCCAACCCGATGCAACGACAGTGCAAGAACCCCGCCTCTGGAAAGACGATGGCTGGACGGCGCGCGTGATCAAAAATGAGGATGACGATGGTTGGGCCGTCGAAATGATCAAGGATGGCGAACCGGAACCGGCGCTGGTGGGGCCGTGGACGATGGGGCGCGACAAGAAAAATCCTAAACCACTTGACGCGAATGCATTTCACACATTGGTGAAAACTGCGTATGAAGTCCGGCGGCGGCATGAGCAGCATTTGCACGCGACCCTGCACAAGAAAGTGGTGGTTGGCGCGCGCGATGCGCCGATCACGGTGACGCTCGATATCGTGCCTGACGAAGAAAATCCTTACGCGATTCTCACCGCGCGCGAAGCGCGCAATCGCGATGGCGCGCCGTTGGCAGAGGCGCGTGTGGCGTCGTCATTCAAATTGACCGATGCGAGTGCATTGGCGTGGATCGAGGATGGCTATCGCATTCCAGGGTAAGCGACTCATGCAATCGCGCTAGCCAGAAATGACAAGCAATTCTTTACTTCAATTTGACGCACTCGGCGAATCCCTGTTTTCGGCCGATGCGCCCGGTGCCGCGATCGGCGTGTTGATGCGCGACGGATTTCGTGTCGCAAGGGGCTTCAACCTCGCCGATCTTGAATGGCACTTATTTACGCGGAAAACTAACGCCGGACGTGACTCGTAGCCCGGAAGAAGCGCAGCGTATTCCGGGGAAGCGTCGCAATTTGCGCCAATTTCCCGGAATCCGCTACGCTTCTTCCGGGCTACAGTGGCTCTTCTTTACCCGTCCCCCGCGAAGGCGGCGGGGTGAAGTGGGGAATTCGCCGCGCATGCGCGGCGCACACTGAACGCCATGCCGATGCAGCGGCGTGGCCCAAGTGTGGCCTTGCAGTTTGAGCAAACTTGGATCCTCGCCTACGCGGGGACAGGAATGGTTTGTTGGGTACACGCGCACATCCCGCAAACCATATGCAGGTAGCATTTTATGTCGCCAATTTCATTCGCCAGCGATATTCACAATATCCGTGGCCGGATCGACAATATCGCGCCAAGCGACGCGCCGGAAAAACGCTACGGCGCGCTGAAACCCTTTGCCGCAAACTCTGCGCGCGATTCTTTGCCGGACAAGAACGCGAGCAGTTCTTCGGCTTCTACGGGTGATTTTGCGGCCTGCATGATGACACCGGAATAGACGGTGGTTTTTTGCAGCGAAGCCGGTAGCGGCCCGAGAATTGTGATGCCTTTGACCGGCAACATTTCGGTCATTTGATGGACCGCGATTTCAACTTCGCCGCGCGCCACTTTTTCGGCGATCATGCCACCCTCGCCGAGTACCGCCTTGGCGCGCACGGCATCGCGCAGGCCCAGTTTCGGCAACACCACTTCGTCGAAATGTTTGCCGCTGGTGCCGCGCGCGGGATCCATGTAAGTGAGCGATTTGACATCCTGCATGGCGCGTTTGAAGTTTTCTTCGTTCGAGATATCGAACGGTTTCGCGCCTGCCTTGACCGCGACACCAATGCCGACCGCACCCAGATCGCGGCGTGTGGCGGCACGCAGCAAGCCGTCTTTTTCCAATGCAGCGAAGTTTTCAACCGGCAATATCAGAATATCGGCACGTTCGACGTCGGCGAGTTTTTTGCGCAAGTCGCCTGCTGCCGCGTACGTGATCAGCACGCGGTGCCCACTCTTCGCCTCCCATGCTGCCGCCAATGGCGCCAGTGCCGATTTGACGGCACCGCCAGAAAACACAATCACGTCTTTGGCGAATGCGCTTGATATCGCAAACAGCAACGTCAGCCCGAATGTGAAGTGCGTCACGCGTGCCAAATTAAATTATCCAGTATTCATTCTCCACTCCGTTTTCCCATCGTCTGGTTAAAAAAATGTCCGCATTCGAGCACCAATGCCTATTTTCGACTATCTCACACTGGCGCGCGTTTGCGTTGGCCGCGCGCATTTGCGCGACAATGCCGCAATCAATTGCCCAATTGAGAAATTTTGATGACCGAAAATCCGCGTTCCACCCACATCAACAAAACACTTTTCGCCGTCACCACCGCCACGCTCACGACGCGGCTGCAAAAAGAAAGGATTACGCGGTGTTTGGATGCGCGGCACGCAGCCAATTCAGCCGGGACAACCGCGCCCGGGCGGGCGCGCGTCTACGCTGTGCTTCGTGCCTGTGCCCAAACGAATTTCAACAAACTCTTAAAAAACGGGAACGACCAACCTATTCAGCCGTCGGAGACTCCGTTCGGCGGGAAACCAACGGTGGCCCTTTGTACGGCACCTTACCCCTATATACTTCGCCATGATGTTGCCGCCGTGGACAACGGTAAACTCGACATGGCGCTATTGTGCCCGCCGGTTTGCCGATTCACTGCTGCGCGAAATGCCATTGTGTGATGCGCGTCGTTGGTGTTTGTTGGCACGACAACTCCCTCGCTGGAATGGCACTGAATCAAGCCGAAAACCAACGCCGGACGTGCCCAGTAGCCTGGAATCCGCTGCACTCCTTCCGGGCTACAGTTGCCTTAAGTAAGTGCCATTCCTCCCTCACTACCGTCACATATCATCCATATGACCGCCTCCTTTGAATCCACTTTCAAACGCCTGATCCCCGCCGTCGATTTTTGCTCGTTGCGCTTCGTCGAGGAATCGACCGAGCAACTGAGCGTGCGTCAGGACGTTGCCGAGCCGCCGCAGAATTGCATGGATCGCGGTGCGATGATTTCAATCTTCGACAAAGGTGGCTATGGCTATGCTGCCACCAGTGATTTGTCCGAAGCCGGTCTGCGCACCGCCATCGCACGCGCGCAAGAATGGGCGCTGCTCACGGCGGGGCGCAGCGTGATCGATTATTCGACGGTGTCGATGCCGGGCACCTCGGGCCATTACCGCACGCCGACATCCCAATCGACACCATTGGGCAAGCGTGAAAAATTCGAGATGCTCAAACAGGAAAGTGCGCAATGCAAGATTGATGCGCGCATCGTCGATTGGGCGGCGAGTTTCTGGACGACGCGCACGCAACAGCTCTATCTCACCGCCGATGGCGCAATGATCGAACAGGCCTGGGATTTCATGGTGCCGGCACTCTCGGTGACGGCGTTTGATCGCGGCGAAGCGCAGACACGTTCATTCGGTGGTCGCTACAACGGATTCTGTCAGCAAGGCGGCGCGGAGGTCATAGATCGCTCAGGCTTCATTGGCTCTGGGCGCCGTACCGCGCTGGATGCGCTTGCACTGATTGATGCGCCTAATTGTCCTTCAGGGAAAATGGATGTGATCCTGATGCCGGATCAAATGATGTTGCAGATTCACGAATCGATCGGCCATCCGCTAGAGCTTGATCGCATTCTCGGCGATGAGCGCAATTTCGCCGGCACCAGTTTTGTCACGCTTGACATGTTCGGCAATTATCGCTACGGCTCGGAATTATTGAACGTCACGTTCGATCCGACGATGTCCGAGCAATTCGCGAGTTTTGCCTTTGACGACGACGGCGCGCCCGCTGAAAAAGCATTCCTGATCGAAAAAGGCGCGTTGAAGCGCCCGTTGGGCGGCGTGATTTCAGCCGCACGCGCCAGCAATGCAGGATTCGCACTTGAAGGCGTCGCCAATTCGCGTGCATGCGCGTGGAACCGCGCACCGATCGATCGCATGGCGAACCTGAATATCGAACCCGGCACGAGCAGCCTCGAGGACATGATCGCCTCCATCGACAACGGCGTGCTGATGCGCAGCAACGTGTCATGGTCGATCGACGATTCGCGCAACAAATTTCAGTTCGGCTGCGAAATCGGACAAGTGATTGAAAACGGCAAGCTCGGACATGTCGTGAAAAATCCGAATTACCGGGGCATTTCCGCGACGTTTTGGCGTTCGCTGGCGATGGTCGGCAATGCCGGGACGCGCGAAGTGATGGGCACGCCGTTTTGCGGCAAGGGCGAGCCCAATCAAGTCATCCGCGTGGGCCACGCCAGCCCCGCCTGTAAATTCGCCAACATCGACGTATTCGGCGCGGAAGAGTAAGACAAAAACATGCAAACCTACTTCTACGAACTGGCCGATTTTCTCGGCAGCCAAATGCAGGGTAATGAGAGTTTCCTCGCCAATTTGTCGGCCGAAGAATCGCAATTTGTGCGCTTCAACCGGAATCTGGTCCGGCAAGCAGGCTCGATCAAGCAATCGAGCTTGAGCATTTCCCTGATCGACTCGCAACGCCGCGCAGAATCGCGGCTGACGTTATCTGGGCAAGGGGACACGGATCGCGCGCAAATTTCGACCGCTATTGATGCCTTGCGGCGCGATCTGGCCGATCTGCCGCAAGACCCATACCTGCTCTATAACCAGACGCCGCATTCCACGGAACGCATAGGCGATGCATCGCTCGCGGCGGAAGCTGAGGTACTTGAACGGATCATGCGCGAAGGTCAGGGGAAAGATCTGGTTGGGCTTTATGCCGCCGGTGCCATTTACAAGGGCTTTGCCAATTCGTTGGGGCAACGCAATTGGCACCGTGCGGACAATTTCAATCTGGAATGGTGTCTTTATCACACGGCCGACAAGGCGGTGAAAAACAGCTATGCCGGCACGCATTGGGATTCGACTGAATTCGCTCGAAAAATGACCCAGGCCGGTGAACAACTAGATATCCTCAAGCGACCGCCGAAGCAACTGGATCCCGGTCAATATCGCGCCTATCTTGCACCCGCCGCGATGAACGAAATTCTTGAATTACTGAGCTGGGAATCATTTGGCATCAAGGCGCAACGCAACAAACAAAGTCCGCTTTTAAAACTGCAGGACGGCTCCGCCGCGTTTCATCCAAACGTGCATGTGCGCGAGAACAGCGAACATGGCATCGGCCCGGAATTTCA
>JANOKK010000546.1:0-1949 GCA_031419255.1 Betaproteobacteria bacterium | reverse complement strand
GCAGATCCGTGTCGGCGTGCAGCGCTTGATAGTAGTGAACGTATGGGTAGGTGCGCTCGGGGCGATCCGGCCCAAGGTAGCCGATCATTTTGCCTTCGAGCGAAGGCGGTTCCGCAAGCAACCCCGGACGCAGCAGGCTGGCGCGGCGGACAATCTCGCGCCAGAAGACGTCCTGGCCTTCGGGGGTTCGTCGCAACACGCCGTCGATGTCTTTCGGGATATCCGCGAAACCGATGGCCGCACCGGCTTTCTTGAAAATTGGCAGCGGCTCGACACGTATCCATTGCCGCGCGTATTGCGTTTCCTGGATCGACATATGCGCTGCCAGCACGACATTTCCGTGCTTCTCAATCGCGGCGGCGAATCGCCCGTCATCATCGTCATTCTGCGGTTCTGAAAAAATCAGATCGAACGCCACCACCATTGCGCCGGCGCGATTGAGTTGATCGAGAAGATCCGCGTGAAAGTGTCTCGGCCAAGGATATTGTTTCGCAATTTGTGCGAAGGACGGCTCATCGATGCCGACAATCGTAATCGGCAGCGCCGATCGCCCCGGCGCGGTGTTCGCCGTCAGGTAGTCGTAGCCTTTGAACTCCAGCAGGCGCCAGCCATCCCACGCAGTGAGTGCGCCGAACAACAACAATGTCGTCAGCGCGACGACAACCGGTGCGGCACGAAAGAAGGCACGAAGGCGTTTCAGCATTTGATTGAAATTGCGCGTGCCGTCATTGTGACTCCGATCAAGTTCCTTCTCCCTGGCAGTTCGATGAAACTCACTCTTCTATTGCGCGACACATCAAGGTCGAAGCACTTCCTCGTTTTCTAAAGGAGGATTGAGGAGTTTTTTTTGCTGCACTGAAGCAGTCGCGACCGAGAATCTCCCTCAATCCCTCTTTGGAAAGAGGAAAGTACTCCGGAATCCGCAACACGGACAAGGCCGCAACGAAATTCAACAAATTGAAAGGGAGAAGGCGGAGGATGAGGGGCCACCGCAAGTTACCGCCACCCGTGCATCACCACTCAAGCATACCCGCAAGTGGCCTTCGGCCAAACACTCAAAAGCGGTAATTGACAATCACCCCAAACACATCCGACGCATTTTTCTTCAGCAAATTGAGCGCATACGCTTCCAGCGACCAATGTTTCCGGTCGAATTCCAGATAGCCACGCACCTGCATGTCCCAACCCGGCTCGAGTTTGGTCTGATTGCCTTCATCGGAAAACCGCAATGATCGATGGACTGCCTGCGCACTCACATAACTCCTCGCGGCATACGTCCATGTGCCGCCGATGCTGGTCTGATGGCGCGGCAAATACGGAATCATGTTGCCGCGAAACACCGCGTACTCTGTGGTGCTGTCGGTAAATGAATAGTTGAACCGCGCCGCTAGTGTCGGCGTGACGATGTGTTCCAGCGCGACACTCGCGCGCGATAATTTGCCGAGGGAGAACACGGGCGTGTCTTCGAGTGCATCGGGCTTTGGTGGCAGCGGCAAGATACGGCTGCGCAGGCGATCGAGATTGGTGACGTCCGCACGCGCATTGAGCACGCCATCGAGAGTCGAAAAGAGATTGCGGATTTTTTGATGCTCGGCGGAAACGGACAGGAACGTTTTTTCACCTGCCTCCCATTCAAATTGCCCGCGGCAGCGCGAGAGCTTTCCACCGGGAAAAACCAACTGATCGTCGCCAAGCGTGCCGTTCATCAGGTTGGCTCCGGAGCTTCCCTCCGTCACCTCGTCCTCTGCCACAAAGCGCTCACCCAGCGACAGGACATTGGAATCGTTATGCGCCCGCGCGGCGCGTGCCGATTCGACGTTCCAGCAGAGCGTGCAACGCACGCCAGGTACCCGATTGGCCACGATCGCTTCACCGTTGCCAGAGCCGCCGAGCACGATACCACGCTCGAAGTCGCCCCTCGCCACCGCCTCTGCCACGGGACGAATGAA
>JANOKK010000545.1:0-2513 GCA_031419255.1 Betaproteobacteria bacterium | reverse complement strand
GGCTCCTGAAAAATTCGTCGTGAAACAATGTTACTCGCGAGATCGCTTTTTGGTTTCACTCGCGCGTGAACACCAGATCCCAAACGCCGTGACCTTTGGCGAGGCCTTTGCGCTCAAAGCCTGAGGTGCCGCGATACGCAGGACGCGGCGCGAAACCGGCGGCGGTGTTTTTCAGGCCAGGTGCTGCGCCGAGAACTTCCAGCATGTGCTGCGCATATTCTTCCCAATCGGTGGCGAGATGCAAGTATCCATTGAGACAAAGTTTTTGCGTCAGCAGCGCGACCAATTCCGGTTGAATCAGTCTTCGTTTGTGATGGCGTTTTTTCGGCCATGGATCGGGAAAGAAAATATGCAGTCCCTCGAGCGAATGATCCGGGATCATGTGCTTCAACACCTCGACCGCGTCATGCTGAATGATCTGCACGTTGGCGAGGCTCTTTTCGCCAATCAGTTTTAGCAGCGCACCGACACCCGGCGTATGCACTTCAATGCCGATGAAATTTTTATCGTCAAGCATTGACGCGATCGCCGCCGTGCTCTCGCTCATGCCAAAACCGATTTCAACGATTGTCGGCGCATCGCGGCCGAATATTTGCCGGAAATCGAGAACCTTTGCCGCGTCGAAGGCAATCTTGAATTTCGGCGCGAGCGTTTCATGCGCTCTTGCTTGCGCAGGGGACAAACGCCCTTGGCGCAAGACGAAGCTGCGTATCGGGCGCATATGCAATTTCGATTTATCGTTCATGGCGTTCACGTCGTTCATGGCGAAATTATACGGTGCGCGCGGATGGCACTCGGTACAATCCGGGAATGAAAAAATTGATCGTCAAAGCGGGCCGCGAAAAATCGTTGCTGCGCAGGCACCCGTGGATATTTTCGGGCGCGATGAAATCGATCGACGGCGGTACAGTGTCCGGTGACTTCGTGCGCGTTGAGGCAACCGACGGGCGTTTTCTCGCGACTGCCGCGTACAGCGAAAAATCGCAAATCGTCGCGCGTGTGTTGTCGTTCAACGAAGCGGATGCAATCGACGAAAATTTCTTTGCTGAACGCATTCGCAGTGCGGACGCGCAACGCGGTTCGCTCGCGACGCAAACCAACGCGATGCGTTTGATTCACGCCGAATCCGACGGGCTACCGGGCCTGATCGCAGATCGATATGGCGATGTGGTGGTGGTGCAATTGCTGACCGCTGCGATGGATCGGCAACGCGAAATGCTCGCGCGTTTGTTGATGACGGCGACCGGCGCAAAGACGGTTTATGAGCGCTCCGATGCCGATGTGCGTGAACTGGAAGGCCTGCCGTCGCGCACCGGTCTCATTGCGGGCGCACCGTTGCCGGATGAAATGGTCATTGAAGAAAACGCCATGCAAATCGCGGTGGATATCGCGCATGGTCACAAGACCGGTTTCTATCTGGATCAACGCGACAGCCGCGCACTTACGTTCGCGTTGTCGAAAGCTGCCGATGTGCTCAACTGTTTTTGCTACACCGGCACCATGAGCGTTGCGGCGCTCATGGGCGGCGCGAAATCGGTGTTGTCGATCGATAGTTCCGGGCCTTCTTTGACAATGGCCGCGCGCAATTTGCAATTGAATTCACTCGATGCGACGCGCGCCGATTGGTTGGAAGCGGATGTATTCCAGGCCTTGCGAAAACTGCGCGATCAGGCGCGAACGTTCGATCTCGTCATTCTCGATCCACCCAAGTTTGCGCCCACCGCGCACCACGCCGAGAAGGCCGCGCGCGCTTACAAAGATATTAATCTTCTCGGCTTGAAGCTGCTACGACCGGGCGGACACTTGATGACGTTTTCATGTTCCGGTGGAATCTCGGCGGAGTTGTTTCAGAAAATTGTCGCCGGTGCCGCGCTCGACGCCGGTGTCGATGCGCAAATATTGCGCCGCCTCAATCCCGGCATCGATCACCCGGTAGCAATCCATTTTCCGGAAGGCGACTATTTGAAAGGCTTGCTGCTGCGGCGCTCAGGCTGATTTGACTTGCGGCTGAACTCGACTTATCGTGTGGGTTGAAAAGTCGGCGCGCAAAGTTGCTGTGACGCGCTGGAAACTTTTCCCGGTAATTCCGCTCAATGATGGTTCCATCAAGGATCGGTCATGAAAACAAGAAACCAAAAAATGCGCCACGCGCTCGGCATTTCAGTAATGGTGATCGCAGGCGCGTCCAGTAGTGCCGCAAGTGCGCAGTATTACGGCGGTCTGAATTTCAGTGCCTCTCGCTACGCGCCGAACACCGCGTCCGATGTGGATTCGAGCGGGTTTTTTCTTGCCAATACGGCGCTAGATGATCGCCGCGTGCGCTA
The DNA here is from genome assembly GCA_031419255.1 of Betaproteobacteria bacterium. Lineage (GTDB taxonomy): Bacteria > Pseudomonadota > Gammaproteobacteria > Burkholderiales > Usitatibacteraceae > UKL13-2. Next base: position 189 of record JANOKK010000545.1, on the reverse strand, counting down.
TGGGTTGCGACTCGGCTATCAATTCTCACCGAGTATTGCGCTGGTCAGTCGCCATTCGACCTTCGATCAACGCGATTCCCTGTCACGGATTTCACGCAGCTTTGGTCTTGAGGTGGAAGGCCGCGCGCCATTGCTGGCGGGGTTTCAGTTCTCGGGGAGCGCCGGCCTCGCGAGATTGCGCGCGGGCGT
>JANOKK010000544.1:0-1357 GCA_031419255.1 Betaproteobacteria bacterium | reverse complement strand
CCCATCGACAAGCCGGTGCGCGGCTCGCCGTTGCGTGGCAATGCCGGGCTCACCAGCATAGCCGGGCGCATGCGCGAGAGTGCTGCCAAGCGTTGACTCGTGGTCTTGGCGCGCGAGGCTTCTAGCAAAATTTTGCGCATTTTTTCATTCAGGCGTTGCTGTTGATCACGCTGATGGCAGGCAGTCGAATTTTCTATCGTTCGTGGAAAGAATGGCGACTCTACGGCAACACCATTGAGCAGGGAACACCGGTTTTGGTGCTGGGTGCAGGCGATGCGGCGGTTGGCCTGCTTAAGGAGCTTTCCCGTAGTGCGGATTGGCGAGTGATGGGTTTGCTCGATGATGATCCAAACAAGCGACAACGCTTGCTGCATGGTGCACGTGTATTAGGAAATATTGATGAGTTGCCGCGCCTGGCTCGTTTACTCAAAGTCAAGCACGCAATCATCGCGATGCCGTCAGTGACATATCCCATTCGTCGGCGCATCGTTGAAGTCTGCAACAAGGCACGAGTGACGATTCTGACCGTCCCCAAATTCAACGGTGTTACGTTGAGCCCCAGTGCGCCGGGCAAACTGGTTCCTGCGAAGATTCGCCGCGTCGCAGTCGAAGACTTGATGAAGCGCGAGCCGATTGTGCTCGATGACGCGGGCCTCCATGACCTCATTACCGACAAGGTCATCATGATCACTGGTGCGGGCGGCTCGATTGGCTCCGAACTATGCCGTCAAATCGCGACGTACCAGCCATCGATGCTGGTGTTGTTTGAGCAAAACGAATTCGCAATGTACAAGATAGAGCAATCCTTGCGCGACACGTTTGAAAATCTCCCCATTGCCAGCGTCATCGGCGATATCAGAAACATCAAACGCGTCAATCAGGCAATGCATCAATTCGCGCCGTCACTGGTGTTTCATGCGGCCGCATACAAGCATGTGCCAATGATGGAAGAAAGTAATGCCTGGGAGGCGGTACAGAACAACGTACTCGGCACGTTGGTGGTCGCGCGAGCGGCCATTGAGTATGGCGTCAAGAAATTTGTGCTCATTTCAACCGATAAGGCGGTGAACCCGACCAACGTAATGGGTGCCACCAAACGCTTGTCCGAAATGCTTTGCCAGGCGTTGCAACAAACCAGCAATACCCGCTTCGAAATGGTGCGATTTGGTAATGTGCTGGGCAGCGCCGGCAGCGTCATTCCGCGTTTTCAGGAACAAATTGATCATGGCGGCCCGGTGACGGTCACGCACCCGGACATGGTGCGCTATTTCATGTCGATCCCTGTAGCCGCGCAATTGGTTTTACAGGCGGGAACAATGGGATTGGGCGGCGAGATATTTGTGCTGGATATGGGCGA
>JANOKK010000543.1:0-3855 GCA_031419255.1 Betaproteobacteria bacterium | reverse complement strand
GTGATCGAATTGACCGGTACCGGCGACAAGCTCGATGCGTTTCTGGAATCCATTGATCGCTCGCTCATTCTGGAAACCGTTCGAACCGGCGCATGCGGGTTGGGCCGTGGCGAATGGATTGTCAAAGCTTAAGTACGAATCAAAGTAACAAAAAATCGGAGAAGAAAATGAAAGTGTATTACGACAAAGACTGTGACCTCTCGCTCATCAAGGGCAAAAAAGTCACCATCGTGGGCTTCGGCTCACAAGGCCACGCGCACGCGCAAAACCTGAACGATTCCGGCGTGAAAGTCACCGTTGGATTGCGTAAGGGCGGCGCTTCCTGGGACAAGGCCAAGAAGGCCGGTTTGAAAGTGGCCGAAGTTTCGGACGCCGTGAAAAGTGCGGACGTGGTGATGATGTTATTGCCCGATGAGAATATCGGTGACGTCTACAAGAGCGAAGTCCATAGCAACATTAAGAAGGGCGCTGTGCTCGCCTTCGCCCACGGCTTCAATATCCACTACGGCGTGGTCACCCCGCGCGCGGACTTGGACGTGATCATGATCGCGCCCAAAGGCCCGGGTCATCTGGTGCGCTCAACCTATGTTGCCGGTGGCGGCGTGCCCTCGCTGATCGCGGTATACAAAGACAATTCCGGCAAGGCCAAGCACCTCGCGTTGTCGTACGCCAAAGGCATCGGCGGCTCGCGCGGCGGCGTGATCGAAACCAATTTCCGCGAAGAAACCGAAACCGACTTGTTCGGCGAACAAGCGGTGCTGTGCGGCGGTATTGTCGAGCTCATCAAGGCCGGTTACGACACGCTGGTCGATGCCGGCTACGCGCCGGAAATGGCCTACTTCGAGTGCCTGCACGAAACCAAGTTGATCGTCGATTTGATCTATGAGGGCGGCATTGCCAACATGAATTATTCGATCTCGAACAACGCCGAATACGGCGAGTATGTGAGCGGCCCGCGCATCATCACCGAAGAAACCCGCCGCGAAATGCGCGCGATCCTGAAGGACATTCAGACCGGCGAATATGCGAAGAGCTTCATCCTCGAAAACAAAGCCGGCGCGCCGACGTTGACGGCGAAGCGGCGGTTGCTGGCGGAGCATCAGATCGAGGAAGTGGGTGAAAAGTTGCGCAGCATGATGCCGTGGATTCGGAAGAACAAGTTGGTGGATCAGGCGAAGAACTGATTGAGTCGTTGCTGACAAGAAAGGCCGGGAGACCGGCCTTTTTCATTTTCACAATATCGGCAAAGCCCAGCAATGAGGCGGTCTTACGAATGGAAAGCCTTGAAACGCCGCGCCAGTGCTTGGGTTTATATTTCAACGGGAAGATGGCTCGCAAGTCTCATCCGCTAGAATGGCGCTGGTTCTCATTTGCGGATTTCATCGTGCCCGATCGTTTCAAAGTCGCCCTCCAATACCTCTTGCCGAAGCACGCGATTACTGCGTTCGGCGGAAAAATTGCTGGCGCGAAGGCCGGGAATCTCACCACACGTTTGATCCGCTGGTTCGTCGGTCGTTATGGCGTCAACATGAGTGAGGCGGCGAACGCGGATATCACGAGTTATGCAAGTTTCAATGAATTTTTCACGCGCGCGTTGCGTGAAAATGCGCGTCCGCTGTCACAGGCGGATTTTGTCTGCCCGGTCGATGGTTCGATCAGCCAATTTGGCGCAATCGCGGGCGATCAGATTTTTCAGGCCAAGGGTCACGCGTATTCAGCCGCCGCGCTGGTAGGTGGGGACGCGGCGCTCGCAGCGCAATTTGACAACGGTAGTTTCGCCACGCTTTATTTGAGTCCCAAGGACTATCACCGCATCCACATGCCCTGCGATGGCCGCTTGACGCGGATGATTCATGTGCCGGGTGATTTGTTTTCGGTGAATCCGGTGACGGCGCGCGGCGTGCCAGGATTGTTTGCGCAATGAGCGTGTGGTTTGCGTGTTCGCTGGTGAAGCGGGGCCGTTTGTCGTCGTGCTGGTGGGTGCCACCATCGTGGGCAGCATGGCGACTGTCTGGCATGGAGTGGTGAATCCGCCGAGACCCGGAAAAGTGCGTGAGTGGCGCTATGACACGCAGAATATCGTGCTCAAGAAAGGCGAAGAATTGGGCCGCTTCTTACTGGGCTCAACGGTCGTACTTTTGTTCCCGAACAACACCATCGCCTTCACCAATGTGTGGGCAGCGGAGCGAGACGTGCGCATGGGTGAAATCATGGGAAACCGCGGTTCGCTGAATTGACGCCGGGCGTTCATTTCATTCCGCTACAATTGGCCATGCGAAAAATATTTTGCCCATGCCTGCCACTCCCCGCCGAGAACCGCCGATGAATTCGCCCGTCCCCAAAGTCCGCAAAGGTCTGCTCGATCCCGAGCGCCGCCGCAAGGGCATCTACATCTTGCCGAACCTGTTCACCTGTGCGTCGTTGTTCGCGGGTTTTTACGCGATCGTGCAGGGCATGAACGGCAAATTTGAGATCGCCTGCATTGCCATATTCGCCGCGATGATTCTCGATGGCCTCGATGGTCGCGTCGCGCGCATGACGCGCACGCAAAGCGAATTTGGCGCGCAATTCGACAGCCTCTCCGACATGGTGTCCTTCGGCGCGGCACCCGCGTTGGTGATGTATGAATGGGCCTTGAAGCCGATGGGCAAATGGGGCTGGGCGGCGGCGTTTATTTATTGCGCGTGCGCGGCGATGCGGCTCGCGCGTTTCAACACCAACATCGGCGTCGTCGACAAAAAGTACTTCCAAGGCCTGCCGAGCCCGGCGGCGGCGGCGCTGGTGGCGGGATTGATCTGGGTGTTGAACGATTATCAGATTCAGGGTGGTGACGTGCGCTGGATCGCGTGGGGATTGATCGTCTTCGCCGGCATCACGATGGTGACGAATATCCGCTACTTCAGCGGCAAGGATTTCAACATGCGCCGCAGCGTGCCGTTCTGGGTGGTGCCGGTGATTTTCGTGGTGTATCTGGTGGTGACGATCGAACCCTCGCATGTGTTGTGGGGATTGTTCGTCGTCTATGCGCTATCAGGTTATGTCATGGCGCTAATGAATCTCATGCGCGGCGGTGAAAATAAACCGCCTGCCGCCTCGCCGCCTGCGACCTGATTTTGGTGAGGTAAGCAGTATTCCAGATTCAACCGCAAGGCATTTTCCTGCAAAGCAACCCCAAGCAATCGCATTGAATGCCACGCGTACAATGACGTTTTCATACCTATTCATGACCCCAACCAATGAAACGCGAAACCCTACCCTTTCCTGTTGTCATTCCTGAAATCAAGCTTCATGCTGAACGCCGCAAGCGCCTCGCGAAAAATCTCAAGGAAGGATTGATCCTGCTCGCAACTGCGCCCGAGGCCTCGCGCAACGCGGATGCACATTACGACTATCGCTGGGATAGCCATTTCTATTACCTCACGGGCTTTCGCGAACCGGAAGCGGTGTTGGCGATCGTGCTGGGCAAAAAGCCACGTCACATTCTGTTTTGCCGCGACAAGAATATCGAGCGCGAAATTTGGGATGGATTCCGTTTTGGTCCGCAAACCGGCAAGGAAGTGTTTGCGTTCGATGAGGCGTATTCGATCACCGAACTCGAGACGCGCATTCCCGAATTGATGGCAAATCAGAATGTGATTCATACCCCGATCGGCGCGTCGGCCGTGTGGGATCAATCGATCAGCCGCTGGCTGAATGCGGTGCGCGCAAAAGTTCGCACGGGTGCGACAGCACCCGCAGAAGTTCGCGACCTGCGTGCGGCGGTGAGCCAGATGCGACTCATCAAGGACAAAGCCGAGATCGACATCATGGCGCGCGCCAACAAGATCTCATCGGATGCACATGCGCGCGCGATGC
>JANOKK010000542.1:0-2583 GCA_031419255.1 Betaproteobacteria bacterium | reverse complement strand
ACTCGCTGTCGTCGCCAAACCCGGGAGCAGCATGAAACCCGTGATCATGAAATGGACCATGGTGTTCCTGCCGCCGTTGCTGGGCTTGCTGATGTTTGTTGGCGTGTGGGCAATCGTCGCTGGCTCCAGTCCCAATCTGCCGGGCCCGGCCAAAACTTGGGCGTCGGCGGTGCAGTTATTCAGTGACCCTTTCTATCAAAAAGGGCCCAACGATCAGGGCATCGGCTGGAATATTTTGAGCTCGTTGAAACGCGTCGGCATCGGCTTCGGCATGGCCGCGTTGATCGGCATTCCGCTTGGCTTTCTGATCGGTCGCGTGGCGTTCATCAATGCGATGGTGACGCCTATCATCAGCTTGCTGCGGCCAGTGTCGCCGCTGGCGTGGTTGCCGATCGGACTGCTCGTTTTCAAGGCCGCAAACCCCGCCGCCATCTGGGTGATTTTCATCTCCTCCATCTGGCCGCTCATCATCAACACCGCCGTCGGTGTCTCGCGCGTGCCGCAGGATTACTTGAATGTGGCCAAAGTGCTCGACCTTTCGCCTTGGAAAGTGATTACCAAGATTCTGTTGCCGGCAACATTGCCGTACATCTTGACCGGCATTCGTTTGTCCATCGGTGTGGCGTGGCTGGTGATCGTCGCGGCCGAAATGTTGACCGGTGGTGTTGGCCTCGGCTTCTGGGTCTGGGACGAATGGAACAACTTGAATGTCGAGCACATCATCATCGCGATTTTCGTCGTCGGCATTGTGGGTTTGCTGCTGGAGCAATTGCTGGTGTTCATCGCGAAAAAGTTCAGTTACGAATATCAGGCGTGAGGATCATGAGATGAACAAATTTCTCTCTATTGAGTCCGTCGGCATGGAATTCGATACCAAACGCGGGCGTTTCGAGGCATTGCGCGATGTGAATCTGAATATCGCCCAAGGCGAATTCGTGAGCCTCATCGGCCATTCCGGCTGCGGCAAATCGACGCTGCTCAATATGATCGCGGGCCTGCTCTATCCGACCAGCGGCGTGGTGTTGCTGTCGAACCGCGAAGTGAAGGGTGCCGGAACCGATCGCGCGGTGGTGTTTCAGAATCATTCGCTGCTACCCTGGCTCACGTGTTTTGAGAATGTGTATCTCTCGGTCGAGCGCGTTTTTTCCGAGACCGAGTCGAAAGCGCAATTGAAAGAGCGCACCCACGCCGCGCTGAAATTGGTCGGGCTCACGCACGCCGAACAAAAGCATCCAAACGAAATTTCCGGCGGCATGAAACAGCGCGTCGGCATTGCGCGTGCGATCGCGATGCAACCCAAGGTTTTGCTGCTCGATGAACCGTTCGGCGCGCTCGATGCGTTGACGCGTGCGAAATTGCAGGATGAATTGATGGGCATCGTCGCGGATTTGAAGAGTACCGTGGTGATGGTGACGCACGATGTCGATGAAGCAGTGCTGTTGTCGGATCGTATCGTGATGATGACCAACGGGCCCGCCGCAACCATCGGCGATATCGTCACCGTGCCCATCGCGCGCCCGCGGGATCGCCTGAAGCTGCTGGCGGATCCTACGTATCTGGATTGCCGGCGGCTGGTGCTGGAGTTTTTGTATCAGAAGCAACTTAGGGCGGCGGCGTGAACAAGACTTCGTTGTTCCCGCGCAGGGTACGTCAGGGGTTTCGTGGCCCATGGGCAACGCCTGACAAACCGGAATTCGATGCAGCGAATTCCGTGGACGGACCCCGTGGCGTTTGGCGAAAGCCACTGGGTCCCCGCATTCGCGAGGACGACGGAAACATTGCGGTCAACGCGCGATGAACATGCAAAAAATGAAACTCGTGGTGGTCGGCAACGGCATGGCCGGTATCCGCGCGGTCGAAGAGTTGCTGAAGCTCACGCCCGACCTCTACGACATCACCGTGTTTGGTGCCGAGCCGCATCCGAACTACAACCGCATCCTGCTTTCTCCCGTACTCGCGGGCGAACAGACGCTGCAAGACATCGTGCTGAACGATCTCGATTGGTACGCTGAAAACAAAATCCGTCTGCATACCTCGAAAAAAGTGGTGAAGATTGACCGCAAGGCTCGTGTAGTGATTGCCGACGACGGCACGCGCGAACCCTATGATCGCCTGTTACTTGCGACCGGGTCGAATCCATTCATCCTGCCGCTGCCAGGCAAGGACTTGAAAGGCGTGTTGACCTATCGTGATATTTACGACACCGAAAGCATGATTGCCGCATCGACCGAATACAAAGATGCGGTGGTGATCGGCGGCGGATTGCTGGGTCTCGAAGCTGCCAACGGTTTGAAGCTGCGCGGCATGAACGTGACCGTGGTGCATGTGATGCCGTGGTTGATGGAGCGCCAGCTTGACCGCACGGCCGCCAGCATGCTGCAAAAAACGCTGGAAGCGAAGGGCTTGAAGTTTCGTCTGGAAGCCAACACGGAGGCGCTGATCGGCGATGCCGATGAAGGAAACGGTGGTCGCGTCAAAGCACTAAAACTCAAAACTGGCGAAGAAATTCCCGCGCAGTTAGTGGTGATGGCGGTCGGCATTCGGCCCAACACCGCGCTCGCGGAATCGGCCGGCTTGCACTGC
>JANOKK010000541.1:0-12441 GCA_031419255.1 Betaproteobacteria bacterium | reverse complement strand
TTGACCGCGCGCGCGACGATTTCATGCGCATCGCGGAAGGCCATGCCTTTTTTCACCAGGTAGTCGGCCAAATCCGTGGCGGTGGCGAAGCCGCGCAGCACGGCGGCGCGCATCCGCTCGGGTTTGACCTCGATCGCCGCCGCCAAGTCCGCCATGATGGCGAGCGAATCGCGCACCGTGTCCACCGTATCGAATAGCGGTTCCTTGTCCTCCTGATTGTCCTTGTTGTAAGCGAGTGGCTGGCCTTTCATCAGCGTCAGCAGTGCCACCAGATGGCCATTGACGCGCCCGGTTTTGCCTCGGATCAGCTCCGGCACGTCGGGATTTTTCTTTTGCGGCATGATCGAACTTGAATAGCAAAATCGGTCAGGCAGGTTGATGAAGCCAACACTTTGGCTCATCCAGATAATGAGTTCTTCAGAAAACCGCGAGAGATGCGTCATCACCAACGCCGCCGCCGCGACAAATTCAATCGCAAAATCGCGATCCGATACCGCATCAAGCGAATTTTCGCAGACGCCGTCGAAGCCCAATTCCTTGGCAACAAATTCGCGATCAATCGGATAGCTGGTGCCGGCGAGCGCGGCGGCACCCAGCGGCAGGCGATTTACGCGCGCGCGGCAATCCAACATTCTTGCCTCGTCGCGGGCGAGCATTTCCACATAAGCCATGACGTGATGCCCGAACGTGACCGGCTGCGCGACTTGCAAATGGGTGAAGCCGGGCATGATGGTGTCGGCATGTTTTTCCGCCAAACCAACCAACGCCCGTTGCAATGCGCGCAACAAGCCGACCACGCTGTCGATCTCACCGCGCAACCAAAGACGTATGTCAGTGGCGACCTGGTCGTTGCGCGATCGCCCGGTGTGCAACCGCTTGCCGGCGTCGCCGATGGCGGCAATCAGGCGCGATTCGATGTTCATGTGAACATCTTCCAAGTCAATTTGCCATTCAAAGTTGCCCGCCGCGATGTCTGCGGTAATGGTGGCCATACCACGCTCAATGGCATGGAGGTCGGCAGCCGAAATCACACCCTGTCGTGCGAGCATCCTGGCATGCGCGAGTGAGCCCTGAATGTCAACCTCCGCCAAGCGCTTATCAAACGTCACTGACGCAGTGAAACGTTTGACCAATTCGGCGACGGGCTCGGAAAAGCGCCCCGAAAAATGGCCCGACGCGTGCGAGGATGTCGGCGTGGCAGTGGATGACTGGTCGTTTTTTTCTGACATGCGGCGTTGTCTTTCGAGGGCGTTTTCACTCACAATCGAGCGCTTATGAGTATAAAGCATCCCCCCCAAGGCCCTCCCTCAGAATTCCCCAGCGCACAAGCGATTCTGGCGCCGGTCGGGCGTCTGCCGAATTTCTGTAATCTGGGCATCATGCTGCGCTTGTTATTGGTGGTGAACGCGCTCTGTATCGCGGCGGCCGTCGTACGCGGTAGTGGCCAGGATGTTTGGGAACAGTACCTGTTGATTTCAGTGGTCGCGCAGCCGGTGATCATCATGTCGCTGGTGGTGGGCTGCGCATTGCGCCGGCCACTCGCCAAACTCGGCTACTGGCGCGGCGTTGCGGCGATTTTTGCTCTGGAAGCCTTGATCGGCGCGGGGTTTTGGTACCTGTTGCAATCGATGCTGCCGTTTTCCCAGCCGATTTCGCCTTGGCAGTACGCGTTCTCGTTTTTGTTCGTGACCAGCGTGGTGCTGCTGTATTTTGATTTGCGCGCGCGTTCGCTTTCCCCGGCCCTGACCGAAGCGCGCCTGCAAGCGCTGCAAGCGCGCATCCGTCCGCACTTCCTGTTCAACTCCATCAATGCCGTCCTCTCGCTGATCCGCGCCGAGCCGAAGCAGGCGGAACGGATGCTGGAAGACATGGCGGATTTGTTCCGCGTGCTGATGGCGGACAACCGCAAGCTGGTGCCGCTCGCGGATGAAATCGCGCTCTGCCGCAAATACCTCGCGATCGAAAACATCCGGCTGGGTGATCGCCTCACCGTGAAATGGAATATCGACGCCATGCCCGACGTGGCGATGGTGCCGCCGCTGATCCTGCAACCGCTGGTGGAAAACGCCGTGTATCACGGGATCGAACCGCATGAGGGCGGCGGCGAAATCGCCATCGGCATCGAGCGAAAGGGCAAGCAGGTCGTCATCCGCCTCGCGAACCCTTACGATAGCCGCTCGACCCATGTTTCCGGCAATCGCATGGCGATCGCCAATATTCGCGAGCGACTTCAATTGCACTTCGATGCCGAAGCGAGCCTGAAGGCGGAAGTGTTTGCAGAACAATACGTGGTAACGATCGTAATGCCCGTCGAAAAACTGGAGGACTGAGCCATGCCGCAACCCGCCCGTATCCTGATTGTCGACGATGAAGCGCCGGCGCGGCGTCGGCTGCGCGATCTGCTCGACGATTGCCGCGAGCTATTCCCGCTCACCATCGCCGACGAAGCTGCCAACGGCGTGGAGGCGATCGAGATCATCAACAAGGGCGGCATCGACATCGTGCTTACCGACATCCGCATGCCGCTGATGGACGGCCTGGAAGTCGCGCGTCATGTGGCGCGGCTCGATGCGCCGCCGAAACTGATTTTCACCACCGCCTTCGATCAATACGCGGTGAAAGCGTTTGAACTCAACGCGGTCGATTACCTGTTAAAACCGATCCGTCAGGAACGCCTGCTGGTCGCACTCACCAAAGCGGTCGTCGTCAAAACCATCACGGCCGATGCGATTTCGCAGTCCGCGCAATCGCGCCGCAAGCATCTATCGATTCACGAACGCGGCAAGATTTTGCTGGTGCCGGTCGACGATATTCTCTACCTGAAAGCCGAACTCAAGTACGTGACGGTACGTACTGCGCAAAAAGAGTACTTGCTTGAAGAATCGCTCACACGACTCGAAGAGGAGTTTTCCGGCATGTTTACCCGCCTGCACCGCAATTCACTGGTCGCGACAGCGGCGGTGGCGGGTTTTGAAAAAGTTGCCGACGGCGGCGATGAAGAAAGCGAAGGCAGCGGCAGTACCGGTGGCGTGCATTGGGTCGCAGTGATTCGCGGCGTGCCGGAGAAGTTGCCGGTGAGTCGGCGGCAGCAGCATGTGGTGAAAGAGTTTTGAGAACTTTGCAATCCGGCCCATTGCATTACCATCATAATTTCCCGCTGTCATCCTGAGCGAAGCGAAGGATCTTGTGATTGCACGATCCTTCGCTTCGCTCAGGATGACTGTGGTAATTTTGGGAACCTGAAATGCGAAGCCCATTGCCTCAATTCTAGAACTGCGCGCGAATCAGCCCCGTTCCTTTAACTTCGCAAACGCCGCCGCCATCGTGCCGCCGGCTGCGGGTGGCAAACCCAAGGATGGGCGGGAGTTTCCGGCGCTTTTCGGCCTGAATACCTCGCCAGTGCTAGAGGTTGACGTTCTTTCGCGGGCTGGCGCGCTGTCATTCAAACGCATCGTTAAGGCAACGCGTTTGCGTTTTTCATCAACTTCCAACACTTTTACTTTGACCACATCGCCGGCTTTCACCACGTCGCGCGGATCCTTCACATATTTCTCAGCGAGCGCGGAGATGTGTACCAAGCCATCCTGATGTACGCCGATATCGACAAACGCGCCGAACGCGGCCACGTTGGTGATGACACCTTCGAGGATCATGCCGGTTTGCAGGTCGGCGAGCTTTTCGATGCCGTCCTGAAAGGTAGCGGTCCTGAATTCGGGGCGCGGATCGCGGCCCGGTTTTTCGAGTTCTTTCAGGATGTCGGTCACGGTCGGAAGCCCAAATTTCTCGTCCGCATATCTTTCCGCGCGCAGCGATTTCAGTAAAACGCTGTCGCCCATCACCGCTTTCACGTCCTTCTGGAGTTCGGCGAGGATCTTTTCGACCAGTGGATACGCTTCCGGATGCACCGATGAGGCGTCGAGCGGATTGTCGCCGTTCGCGATGCGCAAAAAACCTGCCGCCTGCTCAAAGGCTTTGTCGCCCAATCTCGGCACCGATTTCAGTGCCGCGCGCGATTTGAATGCGCCATTCGCATTGCGGTGATTGACGATGTTGCCGGCCACCGATGTGCTCAAGCCGGATACGCGCGCCAGCAACGCGGCCGACGCCGTATTCACATCGACCCCGACCGCATTCACGCAATCCTCTACCACCGCATCGAGCGAGCGGGCGAGGCGCGATTGATTGAGATCGTGCTGGTATTGGCCGACGCCGATCGACTTCGGATCAATCTTCACCAACTCTGCCAGCGGATCCTGCAAACGCCGTGCGATCGATACCGCGCCGCGCAATGACACATCCAGATCGGGTAATTCTTTCGAGGCGAATTCGGAAGCCGAATACACCGAGGCGCCGGCCTCCGACACGACAATCTTGGTCATCTTCCGTTCGGGCAGGCGCTTGATCAAATCGAGCGCGAGTTTGTCGGTTTCGCGCGAAGCGGTGCCGTTGCCGATTGCGATCAAATCGACGCGGTGTTTTTTCGCCAGGCCCGCCAGCACGTGCAGTGCGCCGTCCCAATCGCGGCGCGGTTCGTGCGGATATACGGTTACGGTTTCCAATACCTGGCCGGTCGCATCGACCACCGCAATCTTGCAGCCGGTGCGGATGCCGGGATCGATGCCCATCGTCGCGCGCGGCCCGGCCGGGGCGGCGAGCAACAAGTCTTTCAGGTTGCCGGCGAATACTTGAATCGCGTCGTGCTCGGCTTTTTCGCGCAGGCTCGCCATCAACTCGGTTTCCATATGTAGCGAAACCTTGATGCGCCAGGTCCAACGCACGACTTCAGTCAGCCACTTGTCGGCGGGCCGTTTCTTGTCGATAATGCCGGCGTGGCCCGCGATCATGTTTTCGCAGGTGTTGAACGGTGAACTCCAGCTCGGCTTTTCTTCACCGATTTCTGAATCCAGCAGCAGCTTTGAGCTGAGAAAACCTTCGTTGCGGCCACGAAAAATTGCCAGCGCGCGATGCGAAGGGATGGTTTTCCAAGTCTCGCTGTAATTGAAATAGTCGGAGAATTTTGCACCCGTTTCCTGCTGGCCTTCAATCACCGCCGACTCGACCACGCCGTGGGCGACAAGGTGGTCTCGCACCCGTGCCAACAGTGCCGCATCTTCGGCGAAACGCTCCATCAGAATTTGTTTGGCGCCTTCGAGAGCGGCATTCACATCCGGAACGACGGTATCTTTTTCATCCGGCTTCAGCGGTTCGGTGCGCCAGTACTTTTGCGCTTCGATTTCCGGCGCGAGCAGCGGATTGCCGAGCAGTGAATCGGCCAGTGGTTCGAGGCCCGACTCGCGCGCAATCATTGCTTTGGTGCGGCGTTTTTGCTTGTACGGCAAGTACAAATCTTCCAGCGTGGTTTTGTCTTCCGCCGATGCGATCTTCGCTTTCAATGCATCGGTGAGCTTGCCCTGCGATTCAATATTGTCCAGAATCGCGCCGCGCCGCTCTTCCAGTTCGCGCAGATAGCGTAGCCGCTCGTCGAGGAGCCGCAATTGAATATCGTCTAGCCCTCCGGTCGCTTCCTTGCGATAGCGCGCGATGAACGGCACCGTGGCACCCTCATCGAGGAGTGCTACGGCGGCGGCGACTTGCGCGGGTTTGGCCGCGAGTTCGGAAGCGAGGCGGATTTGAATCGATGCAAGCATGTTGTCGCCGGAAGAATGGAAACCGCGCATTCTACGCGATGCCCCATTTTGAACGTGTCCGGCACGCAACAAAAAATCATTCGGGCATTCGCCAAAGGTGGCCGCATTTTTTGCACGAGACGTTCATCCACACGCTCGATTCCGGGGCCGGCTCGCTTGCCGTCGCAGGCGGCGTGACGATACCCGACGCGAGCACTTTGAGCCGGCCATACGTGCCGCATTGTTTACACACCGAGCTCTCGCCGAAGCGCCACACTTCGGTCATCGAGCGACTGTAATAGCGAAAGCATTTCCAGCCTGCCACCATCGCCAGCGCGAACACGATGAGCGTCCGCGCAGTCAAGAGTATTGGCGCGCGATAGGTCAACTGTTCAAGGCAAATCGCCACCGCCACCATGCAAATCACGCAGCCCGCCAATGCGGCGTGACTTAGCATGAGTTGCCGCTCATACCATTTGCGAAAACCTAAGCGCGTAATGCTCGGGACGGGTTCCATGAGGAGAATTGTATGCGCGGTTGCGGCGAAAACGATGCCTACGACACCCGCGCGGCCGAGTTCGTGCGACTGTCAATAGCGATACGGCAATTGCATCCCGGCGGATGAGGCGATTATTTCGCGCGGGGTGCGGCGAGCGTTTTTTTGACCAGCGCGACGAACGCGGGGTCTGCCTCGCCCAGTGTCGCGGTTTTGCCGACGATGCGGCCATCGGCATCGAGCAGCAACAACACGCTAGTGTGATTGAAATCGCCGCTGGGAAGCGCACGATATTGGATGCCGAGCACCGCCGCCAGTTTCCTCACACTGCGCGCATCGGTGCGCGCGACCGCGTTATGCGTACCGTCGAGATGGTGTTCATCGACAATGCCTTTCAGCGCGGCCGTGTCGTCGCGTTCCGGGTCGAATGTCACCGCGACCGCACGCAATCTCGCGCGCTCGGCAGCGGTCAATTTCGCCTCGGTTTGTTTCAACGCGGCGAAGATGCGCGGACAGACGAATTGGCAATTGGCGAAAAACATCGTCATCAACACCGGCGTGCCGCGTCGTTCACCCAACCGGAATGCGGCGCCGTATTGATCGGTCAGTTGAACGTCGAGTTGATACACCGAATCTGCCGGTAAAGGGCGGCTGGCGGGCACTACCGCAATCGCCGACGCGGCGGCAAACAAGAGTATTCCAACGAGCGCGACATGTCCCGACCGCATCGCCTGCGCGCCGCGCCAATTGCACCAGCGACGCGAGTTCACTTGGACGCCCTTGCAAGGCTTCGCGCGCAGCGAAACCCGAGGTTGTTAGTGGTATCCGCCGCGCGCAGGGAAGACAGCAGCGCGATTCGCATCAGCACGGCGTAGTTGTCGCGATCTTTCAGGCTGATTGCCCCCGCGCCGCAGTACTGCAACTTGTCGGCGTCGCCCTGATTGCGACTGTCTGCGCTGACCAGCAGCGCGTTGAAATCGTCCACCCATTCCCAGACAAGGCCATGCAGGTCGCGCACACTATAGACGTTGGCCTCGCCGCCGACGTTGGCGAGTGCCTCATTTGAGGGGCGCGCGTACCAGGCAAGAATCCGCGCACGCCATGCCGGATCGGCGCGGGCATCGCGCTGCGCGTCATCGGCGGCAGCGACATATTCCCATTCCAGCCAGGTCGGCAGCCGCGCGCCCTCGCTTTCGCAAAACGCTTCGGCCGCGAACCAACTGACATTGACGACCGGTTGATTCGTGCCGACACGGTTGCCCAGCACCGCCGGGCCGCGCCAAGAGTGGAGGTAGCTTTCGTCGGCAAACGTCATGGGCGAGCGACCGCGTTGCCATTGTCGCTCGCGCGTGACGAAGGCGAGAAACTCGGCGTTGGTCACCGGCGTTGCGTGCAACTCGAATGCATTGATGGCGACCGGCGCGGACTCAGCATCGCCGGCGAGCACGCTGTTGAGCGTGCCCACCGGAATCGCCACATATTCACCTGCCGTTGCACCCAGCGGCAGCAAGGCTGAAACCATCATCGCAAGAAGGGAATTCATCGATCGCGCCCGCCGACAATCGGCGCGCAGCTGCGGCTCAATGCGCCGCCGGTACCGCCGCCGGTTGAGCGCGCGCTTTCTTCACCTCGTCCGCCGCGATGCGACCCCCCGGGTTGCCCCAGGTATTGAGGACATAGGTGAGAATGTTGGCGACCTCATCGTCGTTGAGTTGATTCATCGGCGGCATCACCGAGTTGTATTCCTTGCCGTTGACGGTGATTTTGCCGGTCATGCCATGGAGCACGGTGCGGATCGCGCGTTTAGGGTCGGCGGCGAGGTAATCCGATTTCGCCAGCGGCGGAAATACGCCGGCGAGCCCCTCACCGTTCGCCTGATGGCAGACCGAGCAGGTGCCGCCGAACAATTGTTGCCCGGCTTTGATCTGGTCATCCTGAGTCAAGGTGCCGCTGGCGGCCGCCTTGGTCGCGGTCACAACCGCCGACAAGTTCGGCCCGGCGCGGTCGCCGAGATATACCGAATCAACTTCCTTGCCCGAATAAATCGCCTTGTTCTCCGGCCCATCGACTTTCAGAATCGCCAGCGCGCCTTTATTGAACGCACGGAAAATCGAGTGATCGACCAGCACGTAACTGCCCGGCACTTCGGTGCGAAATTCGACGATCGCAGCCCCACCCGCAGGAATCAGCGTCGTCTGCACGTTGTGTTGCGCGTTGCTGCCGCCTTCATAAAGCACCTTGTCGAAAATTTCGCCAATCACATGAAAGCTCGACACCAGATTCGGCCCGCCGTTGCCGACAAACATGCGAATGGTTTCGTTGGTCTTTGCCGTGAGCGCCTTATCACCGGTGAGGGCACCCTCCGCGCCGTTGAACAACACATAGGTCGGCCGCTCATCGATCGCTTTTTCCATGTCGAACGGCTGCTGGCCTTTTTCGCGATATTTGCCGGTGGTATAGAAGTCGCCCTGCATCACATAGAACTCGTGATCCACTTTTGGCAAGCCTTTTGGCGGCTCGACCAAAATGAGGCCGTACATGCCGTTGGCGACATGCATGCCGACCGGAGCGGTCGCGCAGTGATAGACATAGATACCCTCGTTCAGGGCCTTGAAGGTGAATTGCGAGGCATGCCCAGGGGCCGTAAAACTCGATGCGGCACCACCACCCGGTCCGGTCACGCCGTGCAAATCGATGTTGTGCGGCATCTTGCTCGACGGATGATTTTTCAAATGAAATTCCACCGTGTCGCCCTGCCGCACGCGAATGAAACTGCCCGGCACGCTACCGCCGAACGTCCAGAACGTATAGTTCACGCCCTCGGAAATCTGCATGTCCTTTTCCACCACTTCCAACTCGACGATCACTTTTGCCGGATAGTTGCGCCCGGTCGGCGGCGGCACGTGCGGCGGACTGGTTAATATGGCTTTGATCGGCTTGCCGCGTGGCGGGCCGAAATCCCCGGGCGCTTTGCTTTGTGCGCCTGGCGCTTTGCTCACGCTGGCCGCCGTCGCGTCCGCCACCACGGCCGCGAAACTCACAATTACCACGCCTGCCGCGAACGCTGTCTTTACTGTCTTGTTCATCGCATCCTCCATCACCCGTGCGGGTTCACGCGTTCTACAATACGAGTCGACAGCGAAGTGCCTTTGATCCCGGTCAAAGGAAAGTCAGTTGGCAACTGTGCAGGGCGTCGGCAATGGCGTTGGGTTTCAATTACGATTGGGTTCGCCTGCAATACGCGGAAAGAATATAGAACGCCATTCGGCGCGGCGTTCAGCATGAAAATGCCTGAAACGGCGCACCAGTACTAGACTTTCGCAGTTTGATTGCCCGCAAACAACCCTTCTCGATGGGTGCCGCACTCGATGAAAATCACCCGTTACCAGTCTTTGTCCGCCCTCGTGGTGTCGGCGGTTTTCGCCTGCGGCATACACGCCAAAACGCTCCGCTACGCGACTCAGGACGAACCGCAAACGCTGGATCCCCATTCCGCGAGCCTTGCGGTCACGACCCGCCTGTTGTCGAATGTTTACGATCCGCTGGTCGGGCGCGACAAGGATTTCAAACTGGTGCCGTGGCTGGCACTTTCCTGGTCGCAACCGGACGCGCGCACATGGCGATTCAAGCTGCGTCCGGGCGTGAAATTTCACGACGGCGCTGCGTTCACGGCGGACGATGTGGTGTTCTCGGTCGAGCGCGCGTTATCGGCCACATCGCAATTCAAAACCGTGGTGCAAGGTGTGGCTTCGGCAAAGAAGATTGACGATCTCACGGTCGATCTGATCATGGCCGAGCCGAACCCGGTGCTGTTGAATCACTTGTTCAGTTTTCGCATCATGAACAAAGCGTGGTCGATCAAAAACAATTCGCGCTTTCCGCAAAACTATCGCGACAAGGAAGACACGTTTTCCTCGCGCAACGCCAACGGCACCGGGCCGTTCATGGTGAAAGAGCGGCAAACCGACGTGCGCACGGTGCTGGTGGCGAACCCGAATTGGTGGAACAAAACCAGCCCCGAAAAAGGCAACGTCACCGAAGTCGTCTGGTTGCCGATCAAATCGAACGCCACACGCGCGGCGGCGTTGCTGTCGGGTGAGGTCGATTTTCTGAACGATCCGCCGCCGCAGGATATCGCGCGATTGCGTGCGGGCACCGACGTAAAAGTTGTCGAAAGCCCGGAGCAGCGGGTGCAGTATCTGGTGTTTGACGTGTTTCGCGATGAGTTGCTGTATTCGAATATCAAGAAGAAAAATCCGTTTAAGGATGTGCGGGTGCGCCGCGCGGTGGCGCACGCAATCGATATCGAGGCGATCCGCGTAAAAGTGATGCGCAACTTGTCGCGCCCGATCGGCTCACTCGCCACCCCGACCGAGCAGGGTTATGCGAAGGATGCCAACGTCCGCTTGCCGCTGGATCGCGCGAAAGCCAAAGCACTGCTTGCCGAGGCCGGCTATCCGGATGGCTTTTCGGTCACGCTCGATTGCGGCAACAATCAACCTGCTGCCGACATCTGCCAGGCGATTCCGCCGATGCTCGCGCAAATCGGCATCAAGGTCACGCCCAACATCGTGCCGACGGGGAACTACTTCAGCAAACTGCAGCGCTTTGACACCAGTTTTTATTTGCTGAGCTGGGGCACGCCGACAGCAGACGCGCTCAATACGTTGCAATTCACGCTGCGCTCGACTGAAAAGGGGGCGGGAGACAATAGCGGCAATGGAGACGGCAACTACGGTCGTTACGCGAACGCGGCGTTTGATGGTTTTGTCGACCGCGCCAAGATTGAAAACGATCTCGTCAAGCGCGACGCACTGATCCGCGAGGCGCTGTTGATCCTTAAAGACGAGCTGCCGGTGTTGCCATTGCATCAGGCGATTATTCCCTGGGCGATGCGCAAGAATGTGACCGCGGTGTTTCCGCCGAACAGCGTGCCGTATTTTTTCCGCTTTAGAATCGACTAGCCCCTTTGCCGCCTTTCCCGACAACTCAACCAAGCGAGCTGCCCATGACAACCCGCCACGATGCCCTGTTGGACACCATGCAATACCGCGCCGACCCGTTGGCCGATGACACCATTGCAGTGGTCGCGGGATCTCGCGGCGAATCGGCGGCGGCGCAAACGCAGCGGCTTGCCGCCGTAACGCGTGTGTTCAATCAATGGTCGGATAATCGCAGCCTTGTCGATTGGGCCGGCACTGGCGAGCCGCCCGAATTCGCAGCGGCGTTGAAGACCTACGTCGAGGCCGGTCGCCATTTGCCCGAATGGGCCGACTCCGCGAAAATCGCGCGCGCGGAAGCGATCTTCATGGACTATGGCGCGTTGTCGGTGACGATGCTGTTTTGTTCCAGCTTACCGGAGTGCTACGTGATTCCGGATCTCGCGGCGGTGCTGCATGTGACGGGCCAATTGGAGGCGCGTGCCGATCATCGCGTGCGCGCTACCGGCGCGATGGTGTTTCCAGTAATGATGCGCGGCGGACTGACGACGCCGGAAGGTGGAGGTATTGCGGCGGTCTTCAAGGTACGGCTGATTCACGCCACGATTCGACATTTGATATTGCGGCAAAGTCCGGCGGAAGCGCTTACGGCGCTGGGCGAGAATCAAAACATGGTCGGTGCCGGTGTGGTGCCGCCACTCGTATCTGCCGGCACCGGTGCAACGATGCAGCAAGCGCTATTCGCGCACGGCTGGAAAACCGGCGAGGATGGATTGCCCTGCAATCAGGAAGAACTCGCTTACACACTGCTCACGTTCAGCTATGTTTTCCTGCGCAGCATGCGCATGCTCGGTCTAAGCCTGCCCGCCGCCGACGAGGAAGCGTATTTGCATGGCTGGAATGTGACAGGGCATCTGCTCGGTATCGAGCGAGGACTAATGGCGGACACCATGGCCGACGCCCAATCCCTGTATGACGCGATGCAGGCACGCGGCCGCGCCGATTGGAGTGCACGCCCCGACGCGTTTGACCCGCGACCCGCCCTCGGCAATGCGTTGGTGGATGCCGCCGCCGAAGCGATTCCATTGTCGATGTTTAAATCTTTGCCGGTTTTGATGACGCGCTATTTGTGTGGGCCGGCGACATCCGCGGATTTAGGCTTAACCAAACATGTTTCGTGGCTCGAGATGGTTTTTTTCGCAACCGTCATGGGCGTCGCGCGGGTGATAGATACGTTGGTGCGTCTGGTGTTTCGCGAATTCTCGATCGTTCGCCTGCTCACCCGCATTATTGGCTATCACCTCATCACCAAATTGATGTGTTTTGCGATGTGTTCGTACAAGAGCGGTTCGCCTGCGACGGAGCTTAAGCGCTGGGC
>JANOKK010000540.1:0-7405 GCA_031419255.1 Betaproteobacteria bacterium | reverse complement strand
TCCACCGCGTCGGCAAGCGTCAACGTGAACACTTCCATGAATTCACCCGCGTCGCGTTCGTGACCGACGTGCGTTAGGCCGCGCGCGACATAAAGTTCGATCGCTTCGTTCGAGTAGCCGATCCCAGGATGCAGCGTCATGGCATGCCGCCAGTCGCGCGCGATGTAGCCGGTTTCTTCCAGCAATTCGCGTCGCGCGGTTTCGTCGTGCGGCTCTTGCGGATCAATTTTGCCGGCGGGCAATTCGATGAAATGGCGGCGCACCGGATAGCGATATTGATGTTCGAAGATCAATGTTTCGTCGTCGATAAACGCAGCAACAATTACCGCACCCGGATGCAACACGTATTCGCGGAACGATTCGCCGCCATCCGGCAGACGCACACGATCCGATTGAACCGAAATCATTTTGCCGTCAAGCAGCCGTTCGCTGGACAACGTATGTTCGGTGAGATCGGGGAAATCAGAACGAGCGCTGGATGGCATTGACGCATGCCGTCAACAGTACGCCGGGGAACAGGCCCAACACCAGCAAGCCGAACGCGTTGATCGCGAGCAATCCGCGGAAACCCGCCGCCGCGACGATGGGTGAGGTATCGGTGGGTGCGTCGAAATACATCAGCTTCACGATGCGCAAATAGTAGTACGCGCCGATCACGCTCATCAGCACCGCGAATACCACCAGCCATAAATAACCCGCATTGAGCGCGCCTTCGAGCACCGCAAGCTTCGCCCAGAAACCGAGGAATGGCGGGATGCCCGCCATTGAGAACATCACCATCAGCATCAGGAAAGCGAACCACGGCGAGCGTTGATTCAATCCTTTTACGTCTTCCAGATTCTCGGCTTCAAATCCGGCGCGCGAGAGCAGCATGATCATGCCGAACGCGGCGAGCGTCATGAGTACATACGAGATGGAATAGAACATACCCGCCGAGTAGCCATTCTTGGTGCCGGCCAAAATTCCCAGCAGCAAAAAACCCATGTGCGAGATCGTGGAATACGCGAGCATGCGTTTCAGATTGGTCTGCGCGATGGCGACGATATTGCCGAGTGCCAACGAGAGTGCCGCCATGATGACGAGCATGTTTTGCCAATCGCCCACCGCGCCAGCCATTGAGTCACCGAGGATGCGCATGATGAATCCGAACGCGGCGATCTTGGGTGCGGAGCCGATGAACAACGTCATCGCCGTCGGCGCGCCTTCGTACACATCCGGTACCCACATGTGGAAAGGAACGACGCCCAATTTGAATGCGAGACCTGCCACGACAAAGACGAGGCCGAAGATGATGAGTGGATCATTCGCGCGGCTCGCTTCGATGATCTTTGCGACGGTGGCAACATCGAGTGAACCGGTCGCGCCGTAAATCATCGAGAGGCCGTACAACAATAATCCCGAGGCCAGCGCGCCGAGAATGAAATATTTCATCGCGGCTTCGGACGATTTCACCGAATCGCGATTGAGTGCGACCATCGCGTAGGTGGCGAGCGCGAACAATTCAAGGCCGAGATAGAGCGAGACGAAATGATTGGCCGAGACCATCACCATCATGCCGAGGGTGGCGAACAAGACCAGCAGGATGAATTCGCCGCTGAACAATTTTCGCTCGACCAGATAATCGCGGCTGTAAATGATGACCACCGCGACTGCAATCACGATCGCGGTTTTGAGCACCATCGCCATGCCATCGAGCACGAACATGCCGTTGAACGCGTAGCGCGGCGCATCGACCGACGCACTCAGCGGCCCGCACAATGTGAACGCAACCAGGATCAGTGAAAAGATCGACAGGAAAAATAGCCGGCCTTCGCGCTTGTCAACAGGCGAAAAGAGATCGACGACCATGACAACAAGCGTCAACACCAGCAGCAATATTTCCGGTACCGCGAGCGAGAGTTCAATGGAGGAGAGCGTCATCGCGGCGTCCTAACGTAATTTTCCGGCGGCAACATGCCGGAGCAGCGCATCGACCGACGCATGCATGGTGTCCGTGATCGGCTGCGGATACACACCCATCGCGAGCACCGCGACCGCCAATACGCCGAGGAAAAACATTTCGCGGCCATTGATATCTTGCAGCGCGCGCACATGGTCGTTGGCGATTTCGCCGAAGATCACGCGCTTCACCATCCACAAGGTGTACGCGGCACCAAGGATCAACGTCGTCGCCGCGAGAAACGCAAACCAGAAATTTACTTTCATCGCACCGAGGATCACCATGAATTCGCCAACGAATCCGGAGGTCGCGGGCAAGCCGGCATTGGCCATGCCGAAAAACACGGCGAAGAACGCGAACTTCGGCATGGTATTCATCACGCCGCCATAGGCCGAAATTTCGCGCGAGTGCACGCGGTCATAGAGCACGCCGATGCAGAGGAACATCGCCGCCGATATAAAGCCGTGTGAAATCATTTGCGCGAGGCCGCCTTCCATGCCCTGCGCATTGAAAATGAAAAAACCCAACGTGACAAACCCCATGTGCGAGATCGATGAATAGGCGACCAGTTTTTTCATGTCGGTCTGCGCGAGTGCCACAAACCCGATATACACCACCGCGATCAACGAGAGCGTGATCATGAATCCGGCCAGTACATGGCTCGCGTCCGGCGCGATGGGCAGATTGAAACGCAGGAATCCATACGCGCCGATTTTAAGCGTGATGGCGGCGAGTACCACCGAGCCGCCGGTAGGTGCTTCGACGTGCGCATCCGGTAACCAGGTATGCACAGGCCACATCGGCACCTTCACTGCGAAAGATGCGAAGAAGGCGAAGAACAGCAGAATCTGTACATTCTCGGCAAGCGGCACACGGTGAAAATCGCGGATATCGAAGCTGCCATTGGTGACGTTGTAGAGATAAATAAACGCGGCCAGCATCAGCAGTGAACCGAGCAACGTGTACAGGAAAAATTTGACGGCGGCATACACCCGGTTCGGCCCGCCCCACACGCCGATGATCAGGAACATCGGGATCAGCATCGCTTCGAAGAAGAGGTAGAAGAGGATCGCGTCGGTGGCGGCAAAAACGCCGTTGATCAAGCCCGACATGATCAGGAACGCGGCCATGTATTGCGAGACTTTTTCCTGGATCACTTCCCAGCCGGCGATTACCACCAGCACCGTGGTGAAACTATTCAGCAATATGAACAACATCGATATGCCGTCTACGCCGAGTGCGTAGTTGATATTGAAGCGCGCGACCCAAGGTGTGCGTTCGACAAATTGCATCGCAGAAGATGCGTTGTCGAAATTCACCCACAACGGAATCGAGACGGCAAGCCCGAACAGGCTGCCCACCAGTGCGACCCAACGCGCAGCTGATTTCTGATCGTCGCCTTTCAGAAAGAGTGCGATGACACCCGCGAGGATCGGTACCCAAATGGTGAGGCTGATGGCGATGGAGCTGCTTTGCATTTTTTCTTTTCGCGTTCCGGTGTGAGGTCAGCCGAGCTTCCAATAAACGAACGTGAGTGCCACAAACACGCCAAAGATCATCGTGAACGCGTAGGTGTAAACGTAACCGGTTTGCATATGTCGTGCGACGCCCGAGAACCAGCCGATCAATTTGGCGGTGCCATTGACCATGATGCCGTCGATGATCGTCACGTCGCCGAATTTCCAAAGTCCCTTGCCCAGCGCGCGCGCGCCGCCGGCGAAGAACCAATCGTTGAAGCGGTCGAAGCCGTATTTGTCTTCGAGAATTTTCACCGGCCATGCAAATTTCGCGCGAATCTTCGCGGGCAATTCCGGTTTCAGGATATAGCAGTACCAGGCCGTACCGGCACCCGCCACGGCGAGCCAGAATGGCAGCGAGGTGAGGCCATGCAGCACCATCGCGCCCGCGCCGTGAAATTCTTTTTTCAGCGCTGCCATGGTCTCGGTGGCTTTGATGGCGTCGCCAAAATATCCGCCATGCAACATTGGCTCGATCGTCATCCAGCCAATCGCAATCGATGGGATTGCGAGCAGGATCAGCGGCACCGTGACGACCCATGGGGTCTCGTGAGGCTTCTCGCCGGGGGCCAAACCGTGATGGGCGCTGTCGTCGTGTTTGTCGTGATTGTCATGGACGGCGTGATCATGATGCGCGTGTTCCCCAAATCGCTCTTTGCCGTGGAACGCATAAAAGATCAGGCGAAACGAATACAACGCACCGATAAACACGCCCGCCAGCGCCGCCACATACGCGATGGTGTGCCCCGGCGTTTGCGAGGCGTGAATCGCTTCGATGATCGAATCCTTGGAGAAAAATCCGGCGAACGGCGGAAAGCCCGCGTTGGCGAGTGCGCCGATCAGCATCGTGAAGTAGGTGATCGGAAGGTATTTTTTCAAGCCACCCATCTTGCGCATGTCTTGCTCGTGATGCAGCGCGATGATGACTGAACCGGCACCGAGAAACAGCACCGCTTTGAAAAACGCATGCGTCATCAGGTGGAAGATGCCGGCCGAATATGCACCCGCGCCGAGCGCCATTGTCATGTAGCCCAATTGTGAAAGCGTTGAATAGGCAACCACACGCTTGATGTCGTATTGCACGATCGCGATCAGCGCCATGAAAAACGCGGTGATGGCACCGATGGCGAGCACAAACGACAACGCCGTTGGCGAGAGTTCAAACAACGGCGACATGCGCGCCACCATGAAAATCCCGGCGGTTACCATCGTTGCCGCATGGATCAGCGCGGAAATCGGTGTCGGGCCTTCCATCGAATCGGGCAGCCAGACATGCAATGGAAATTGTGCGGACTTGCCCATTGCGCCGATGAAAAGGCATATACAAATCGCCGTCATCAACGACCATTGCCAACCGGGAATCACTTCGATTAGCGTCTCGGAAAACTGCGGCGCGAACTTGAATACGGTCGCGTAATCGAGCGAGCCGAACGCCGCGAACACCAATCCGATGCCGAGCAGAAATCCAAAATCGCCAACGCGATTAACGAGAAACGCTTTCAGGTTGGCGTAGATCGCGGTCGGACGCGTGTGCCAGAAACCGATCAGCAGATACGACACCAGTCCCACTGCTTCCCAGCCGAAAAATAATTGCAGAAAATTGTTAGACATCACCAGCATCAGCATCGAGAAGGTGAATAGCGAAATGTAGGCGAAGAAGCGCGTGTAGCCGTCTTCCTCGGCCATATAGCCGAACGTGTAGATATGCACCATCAAGGACACAAATGTCACCACCAGCATCATCGTGACGGTGAGCGAGTCGATCAGAAAACCAATTTGCAAATTGATGCCGTCCGTCGCGAGCCAGGTGTAGATGGCACCGTTGAAGGTCTTGCCGGCCTGCACATCCTGGAACACAAAAACGGAAAGGATGAACGCCGCCGTGACACCAAGGGTGGTGACGCTGTGGGCGAACGCGCGACCGAGTTTGTTGCCCAGAATGCCGGCCAGTAGCGCACCGAGCAAGGGCAGCAGCGGTATGGCGAGCAGGGCGAGTTTATTGTCGATCATGTTGATTGGCGATAACCAAACACAAGCACTGGTGCGAATTTCCGGGCATTTATGCCTGAAAACGCCCGCCAGTGCTGGACTTTGGTATATTTGTGCTCGAAAGAAATGCGCATCACGATCAACTCGTCAACCTTTCAACGTGCCAATGTCATCGACATTGATCGACTTCAAATTGCGGAACAGCACCACCAAAATCGCGAGGCCAATCGCGGACTCAGCAGCCGCCACTGTCAGAATAAAAAACACAAACACCTGTCCGTGGATATCGCCCATGAAGTGCGAGAACGCGATGAAATTCATGTTCACCGCGAGCAGCATCAACTCAATCGCCATCAACAACACGATGATGTTTTTACGGTTCAGGAAAATGCCCGCGATGGAGATCGCGAACAGTACGGCGGAAAGAACGAGATAGTGGCTGAGAGTAATCATGTCGGCATGTTGGCTCGGAGACCGCATCACATTTTTGGCACGAAGGCAGTTTTTCACTGCGCTCGAAATGATGATGGCTATTTCGGCGCGACCTCCGCATTTGTGGCGGGTGCGATATCCGCGGTTGATTTTTCGGCATCCATCTTGATAATTTTCAGGCGATCCGTGCTCTTCACCCGCACCTGCGCGGCGATGTCCTGCGATTTCACATCCTTGCGGCCACGGAAGGTCAGCGCAATGGCGGCGATCATCGCCACCAGCAAGACCACTGCGGCGAGCTCAAAGGGCAACAAATAATCGGTGTACAAAATGCGCCCAAGTTCCTTGGTATTGGACACGCCAGCCGCGGGCGCACCCGGCGACACGTTGTGCAATTTGAGAGCGCGGCCCCACAGCAGCAATGCCATCTGTCCTGCCATCAACAATGCGACCGTGGCGGCGATCGGCAAATGCTTCCAGAAGCCTTCGCGCAATTTGTCGAAATTGATATCGAGCATCATCACCACGAACAGGAACAGCACCATCACCGCGCCGACGTAAACCAACACCAGCGTGATCGCCAAAAATTCCGCATAAATCAGCAGCCAGAGTGCGGCAGCCGTGACGAACGACAGCACCAGAAACATCGCGGCATGCACCGGGTTTTTTGCCGTGATCACGCGCAGTGCCGAAAAAATCAGCATGGCCGCGAAAACGTAAAAGGTGATGGTGTGAAAGGTCATTTTATTTTTTTGACTTGAGGGGCATCCCGCACCATTAGCGGTACGGCGCATCCTCCACGCGACGTTTGGCGATTTCGGCCTCGTACTTGTCGCCAATGGCCAGCAGCATCGGCTTGGTGTAGTAAAGGTCGCCGCGGGTTTCGCCGTGGTATTCCAGCAAGTGGGTTTCGACGATGGAGTCGACCGGGCACGATTCTTCGCAGAAGCCGCAGAAAATGCATTTAGTGAGATCAATATCGTAGCGCGTAGTGCGGCGTGAGCCATCGTCGCGCTGTTCGGATTCGATGGTGATGGCGAGCGCCGGGCATACGGCTTCGCAGAGCTTGCAGGCAATGCAGCGTTCCTCGCCATTGGGATACCGGCGCAATGCATGCAGGCCGCGAAAGCGCGGGCTTTGCGGCGTTTTCTCTTCTGGAAACATCACAGTGATCTTGCGCGCGAACAAATGTCTGCCGGTCAATTTCAGACCTTGCAACAATTCGCTCAGCAACAGACTGCCGAACAGTTCTTTGGTTCTATCCCACATTTTTGTGTCCAAACCAGATAGAAAATGGCAGCCAATCGCGCACCGGATCCAGCAGCATCACGCCGGTGACGATGATCCATACAATCGTGATGGGGATGAAAATCTTCCAGCCGAGACGCATGATCTGGTCATAGCGGTAGCGCGGAAACGAGGCGCGGATCCAGACGAAAATAATCATCAGCGCCATCATCTTGATGAGCATCCACCAGATCCCGGGCTCACCTAGAATTGGAATCGATTTCGGGAATGGCGACAACCA
>JANOKK010000539.1:0-2119 GCA_031419255.1 Betaproteobacteria bacterium | reverse complement strand
CTGATGCACGGCGACACGCTTTGTACCGACGATACCGCATACCAGCGTTTTCGTACGCAGGTACGCGACCCATCATGGCAGGCGGAATTGCTGGCAAAGCCATATACCGAACGCGCCGCATTGGCGCGCTCAATGCGTTCATGCAGCGACGTTGAAAAATCGATGAAGCCCGACGCGATCATGGACGTAAACAAAGATGCGGTTGCGCAGATGTTCGAGCAACAAAATGTTGCCGCAATGATTCATGGCCACACCCATCGCCCGGCGATGCATAGGCACAATGTGAATGGCCGCAACGTCACACGCTGGGTGCTGCAAGATTGGCACGACCTCGGCGGCTATCTGGCGGACGATGGCCCCGAACACGCACTGACTGCGCACACCATCGCACAGACTACCGAAATGTGACGATCAGGCAGCGTCCAGCCCCCGCGCCAAATCGGCCTGAATATCAGTCACCGCTTCGAGCCCGACCGCAACCCGCAATAGACCTTCAGAGATTCCCGATGCATCGCGCTCCGCCTGTGAAATTCGCGCGTGCGTGGTGGTGGCGGGATGAGTGACGGTGGTCTTGGTATCGCCCAGATTGGCAGTGATGGAAATCATGTTGAGCGCGTCGACCAATTTCCATGCCGCCGCTCTGCCGCCGCGTACCTCGAACGACAGCACCGCTCCCTGCGCATTCGCCTGCCGGTAGGCAAGCGCATATTGCGGATGCGATTCCAGTCCCGCGTAATGCACTTTCGTCACTTGCGGCAGTGTCTGCAACCATTGCGCCAATTGAAACGTGGAGCGCGATTGCGCGTCGATCCGCAGGCGCAGCGTTTCCATTCCCTTAAGGCAGATCCACGCATTGAACGGCGAAATCGCCGGTCCCGCTGTGCGCACAAATCCATAAATGGGTTCGATCAAGTCTTTGCGTCCGCACACCGCCCCCGCCAACACGCGTCCCTGGCCGTCAAGAAATTTTGTCGCCGAATGAATCACCAGATCCGCGCCATGCTCGATCGGGCGCTGCAGGGCCGGCGTGAGGAGACAGTTATCAACGACCAGCAAAGCGTTGGCGCGCTTGGCGATATCGGCAAGGGCCGCGATATCGCAGATTTCCGCAAGTGGATTCGACGGTGTTTCGCAGAACAAGAGGCGGGTATTCGGGCGCACGGCAGTGCTCCATTCGTCTACTTTGGCGGGTGCTACCCACGTCGTCTCGACGCCAAACTTCCTGCAAATCTGATCAAACAACGGCACCACCGTGCCGAACACGCTGCGCGAAGAAACAATATGGTCGCCGCTCTTCAGGAGGCCCATCACAGTGCTTGCGATAGCTGCCATGCCAGTCGCGGTAGCGATGCATGCTTCGGCGCCTTCCAGGGCCGCCAGGCGATCCTGAAACATGCTGACGGTTGGGTTAGTAAACCGGCTATATATGAATCCCGGTTCTTCATTGGCGAAACGCCGGGCCGCTTCGGCCGCATTTGCGTACACGAAGCTGGATGTCAGCGATAGCGCTTCGGAATGTTCCTGAAAATCGCTGCGCAAAAGCCCTGCGCGCACCGCCAGCGTGTCGAATTTGGGTTGGTCGCTCATCAACGGTTCGCCATCGACAAGCCCAGATCAAGCTGGTGACTCATGCCGCCTTCATCAGCCATGCGGCCGGCGAGTTCGCCGTCATTTCGGTCAGCCTCAATGCCGGCCAGGTAATCATCAGACACGCCGCCAGTGATATAGGTGCCGTCGAAACACGACGCATCGAAACTCTTGATGGCCGGATTGCACGAACGCACGTCCTCGATCAAATCGGCAAGATCCTGATAGAACACCGCGTCCGCACCGATCACTGCCGCGACTTCCGCCGCATTCCGGCCGGTCGCGATTAACTCCGCGCGCGACGGCATGTCGATGCCATAGACATTCGGAAACCGCACCGGCGGTGCCGCCGAGGCGAAGTAGACTTTTTTCGCGCCGCAATCGCGCGCCATTTGCACGATCTCGCGAGAAGTGGTGCCGCGCACGATCGAATCGTCCACCAGCAATACGTTCTTGCCCTTGAATTCGACCGCCATCGCGTTGAGTTTTTGGCGTACTGATTTGCGTCGTTGTTCCTGGCCGGGCATGATAA
>JANOKK010000538.1:0-1299 GCA_031419255.1 Betaproteobacteria bacterium | reverse complement strand
CTTCGCCGCTTTAATTGTCGTCGCCAAACCCATCACTTCAAGTCGATTGAAAATGTATGGCTTGAACAATTCGAGCGCCATTTTTTTCGGCAAACCACATTGGTGCAATTTCAACTGCGGACCAACCACGATGACAGATCGGCCAGAATAGTCGACGCGTTTGCCCAACAGGTTTTGACGGAAGCGACCGCTCTTGCCTTTGATCATGTCGGCGAGCGACTTGAGCGCACGCTTGTTCGCACCGGTCATAGCCTTGCCGCGACGGCCGTTATCCAGCAAGGAGTCGACAGACTCTTGCAGCATGCGTTTCTCGTTGCGCACGATAATTTCCGGCGCCTTAAGCTCCAACAAGCGTCGCAAACGATTGTTGCGATTTATTACACGGCGATACAGATCATTCAAATCGCTGGTTGCAAATCGGCCACCATCCAACGGAACCAACGGACGCAGCTCCGGTGGCAGTACAGGCAGAACTTCCATAATCATCCAATCGGGTTTTACACCCGAACGGGAAAACGCCTCGAGAACCTTCAGGCGCTTGGCGATTTTTTTGATCTTGGTGTCGGAACCGGTTGCGGCCAGATCCGTACGCAATTTTTCCATTTCGCGAGCGAGGTCAAGCTTGCGAAGTAGATCGCGCACACCTTCAGCCCCCATGGCTGCGGAGAAATCATCACCGTACTCTTCAAGCTTGGCGAGATAATCATCCTCAGTCAGCAATTGCCCGCGCAACAGCGGCGTCATGCCACCGTCGGTCACGACATATGCTTCAAAATAAAGCACGCGCTCGATGTCGCGCAACGTCATGTCCAGCACCATACCCAGGCGCGACGGCAGCGATTTCAAGAACCAAATATGCGCAACGGGGCTCGCCAATTCGATGTGGCCCATGCGCTCACGTCGCACCTTCGATAGCGTCACCTCGACGTTACATTTTTCGCAAATCACGCCGCGATGCTTCAGACGTTTGTATTTGCCGCACAAGCATTCGTAGTCTTTGATCGGGCCAAAAATTTTGGCGCAAAACAAGCCATCGCGTTCCGGTTTGAAGGTGCGGTAGTTGATAGTTTCAGGCTTTTTGACTTCGCCATACGACCACGAGCGAATCTTTTCCGGGCTGGCAAGCCCGATCTTGATCGCATCGAATTCTTCTTCCTGCGTGACTTGCTTGAATAAGTCGAGTAGTGCTTTCATGATTTCTCCAGATGTTTGATTTGGCGGTTTGAGGATTCAGGCAGCGCACTGCGCTTTCCAGATTCGATCAATAGCGCTCCAAATCAATATCGATGGCCAGCGAAC
>JANOKK010000537.1:0-2371 GCA_031419255.1 Betaproteobacteria bacterium | reverse complement strand
GTTGATGATGCGCAGCAGCGTATTGCCGGATAGGCGGATGGTGTCGATATATTCGCGCTGCTCGGTACTGAGCGGCGTATCCGCCAACAGGCTGGTCATGCCGATGACGCCATTCATCGGTGTGCGGATTTCATGGCTCATGCTGGCGAGAAACGCGGATTTGGATTGATTTGCCTGTTGCGCGGCGGCACGTGCGGCGTCCAATTCGCTGGCGTTCGCGAGCAGCGCCGCCGTCTTCCAGTCGAAGCGGCTGACGAGTTGTTCGACTTCATCACCCTCAACCGCCGAGGGGGCCCCGCTGGATTGACTGGCCACGACACTCTCGGCGCGCCGCTGCAACGCGCGCAATGGCCGCTGTGAAAAAATAAACGTAACCGCCGCCGATGACAACCGCCAACAGCAATACCAGTGCGGCGATCCAGATTGCCGCAGCGCGCGCGTTCTGAAGCAATTCCAGCGCCGTCTCGGAATGCGCGCCGATCACGGCTACATAGGGTTGATCGACAATTCGGGTCGCGATGAATACCTGGCTAACATGGCGAGCTTCGTCGTGGACTTGCACCGGCTGTCGGTTGCGTTGGGCATCTACCGCATGGTGCCGATAAGGTGCTTCGGCAATGGCGAGCCGCCATCCTCGAAATCGTCGATGACGGGACGTCGGCGCGAAGTTTGCAAATAGGTGCCGTGGTGAAATTCTGTGTTCCAAAAACCCAACGGCGTATGCATTCGACCAAACCAGATCGCGTCACGATCATCGATGCGCCAGCCAATTTGCGCGCTCCCATTCGGTTTCGTGCTTCGACTTGAAATATTCGGCGAGCCAGGTGAATTGGCCGTGCGATCTCGATGCGAACAGGCTCTGTATTGACGCGACGCCTGCGCAAAAAAAGCCCCCGGCGATGGCCAGGGGCGGAATCCATGCCATGGGCATGGAGGAGGAGACGATGGAACGCCGCGCGACTGATGGCGCAGGGCGTTCGAACAACTTGATCTAGAAGTGGCGCGGCATTGCGGTCGAATAGGAGTCCGGCGCTTTCACCAGTGAATCAATGGTCGCGGCGGCAACGCTCGCGGCTTTTTTGATGCCAATCCAGACGGCGTAAATGCCATTGGCGATCGCTTCGCCGAGATCGCGGCTATGTTCCAGACGTGCGTTGCGAATTTGGTTTTCAATTGCGCGATAGTCGTTCATACGGTGCTCCATTGTGTGGATATGGATATTGCTGATGAAAGCGGTCGGATGGATCGCTTCCCGGCGGCGCATCGCATTCACTGAGGTTGGCATTGAATTGCGGCGCTGCACCAAATTAATATAGGCCTGCCAACTACAGACTTCCAATCGTAAGTTTGGATGCATTGCATTGGAATTTTGGATGCCGGGGATAAAATTGTTGCAATACAACAATTTAGCTTACAATTATTTGATGGAGCTCTATCAATTGCGCGGCCTTGCCGCGATCGCCGAAGCCGGGCATTTGACGCGCGCGGCCGAAAAGCTACATGTCAGTCAGCCCGCCTTGAGCGCGCAACTCAAAGCGCTGGAAGAAGAACTCGATTTGCAATTATTTGATCGCACGCCGGGCGGCATGATTCTCACCGCTGCCGGCAAGCGAATCCTCGCCGATGCGGTCACGGTGCTCGCGGCCGCGGCGGCCTTGCACCACGAAGCGCGCGCGCTGAAGGGCCAGGTGGTCGGCAAAGCCAGCATCGGCACCTTGAGCGACCCGGACTATATACGTCTCGGGCAATTCATGAATGCAGCGATTACGCGGTTTCCATTGCTTGAGATTGAGTTGCATCAGGAAGTCACCGGTGTTGCGATGGAACGAGTCACTTCAGGCGATTTCGACGCGAGCTTCTACTATGGCGATATTGGCAGCCACGATATTGCCGGTTTGCCCTTGCGCGATGTGGTTTACCGGATGGTTGCACCGGCGCAATGGGAATCGAAATTGCGCCACGCGAGCTGGCAGGAAATCGCCGAATTGCCGTGGATTATTCCGCCGCCCACCAGCACTCATCACAAACTCGCACACACGCTGTTGAAAAAATACGATGTCGAGCCCGCAAAAGTGGTCGAGGCCGATCAGGAAGCGGTCGTGAGTTCGCTGGTGGTGGCGGGGGTTGGCATTGCATTGATGCGAGAAGACCGGGCGCTGGAAAAGGCGGCATCAGGCGACGTGTGCCTATGGAACGACATCAGGCTGCTGACCACGTTATGGTTTATCTATCGCCGCGAGCGTCAGCACGATCCGGTCATACGCGCGCAGTTGTCGGTGCAGGAAGAACTCTGGGATCTGCGGCCCGTCGCACCCACTGCCCTCGCGACGACATTGACTGTGTAAGTCATGGAACTCGGTTAAGGCCGTGA
>JANOKK010000536.1:0-1742 GCA_031419255.1 Betaproteobacteria bacterium | reverse complement strand
GCCCTGCCCTGTGGGTTGATTGTTTGCGCCATGCGCACCGATCCGGTTGAGGACACCATGCGCAGCGCCCGCCTCGCCGCCGCCTACAAGGATCAAGGTGTGATCGGGTTTGATCTGGCGGGTGCCGAAAGGGGCTATCCGCCCGCGATGCACGCCGATGCGATTGCGATCGCCCTTGAGGCCGGCCTTGGTTTCACCTGCCATGCCGGAGAAGCAGACACGGGATCGCGCGTGCTGGAGGCGGCTCAATTGGGGGCAACGCGCATTGGCCACGGCGTGAAAATCGTGGATGCCGCGAATGATGTTGAGCAGCGGGCATGGATCGAGCAAGCACGCGCGCTGGGCTTGCATTTTGAAATCTGCCCAACCAGCAATGTTCACACCGGTACTGCCGCCTCAATGGCGGCACACCCCTTGCGCGAAATGGCCGCAGCAAGCTTGTCGGTATCGGTCTCGACCGACAATCGCCTGATGTCGGGCGTGACACTATCGGGCGAGTTGCAAGCCGTGCATGATGAAAATGGCGTCACGTTTGAGCAACTCGGCCAAATGATGCGCGACGCCGCGCGAGCCTCTTTTATGCCGCCGCCCATCCGCGATGCGGCATTGCGCGCCGTTGAGGACGGGTTTAAAGTGGCAAGTTGAAGTGCCTGGAGCAGGCCCGCGCGAGCGTAGCGCCAACTGAGGAACAAGGAGCATCATGAAACCATTCACAAAAATCATTTCGATTGGGCTGCTGGGCATGGTCTGGGGTGCGGTTTTACCGTTGTCTGCAAGTGCCGCTGGGCTTGGCGCGATAAAGGTGAATTCCGCACTGGGGCAGCCGTTTTCGGCGGAAATTGAAATCACCGGTTTGCCCGCTGAAGATTTTGAATTTGAATTGGCCAAAGGCGGCCTCGCCAGCGCGGACGCGTATCAGGACGCCAAGCTCGCGTTCCCGCCCCTGCTTCGACAAATGCGCATCACCACCGAAAAGCGCGCGGACGGTAAGCCGATGTTGCGCATTTCGAGCAACGCCCCCATCAACGAACCCGCGCTCAATTTGCTGATTGAATTCAACTGGCGCGGCGGTCGATTGCTGCAAAAATTCTCGGTCTTGCTCGATCCACCGAAATAGCGGTCGGTTCCATTCACGCGTTGACGCTTGTGCAACGAGTGCGACGTTGCGCCGATTGCTCTTCTGCGTTCGCCCCATCGCACTTCTCTTGATCGCGTTGATCGTTGACGCCTATTCATCTTGAACACCCTGAACAAAATTCGCTATATCGATTCACATACCGGCGGCGAACCCACCCGCGTGGTGCTGAAAGGCTTTCCGTTTCCGGAAAATTTGCCGCTTGCGGAACGCGTCGATTATCTTCGCGCCCATCACGACCATTTTCGTGCCGCCGTCGCCTCCGAACCACGCGCTTCCGACGCGATGGTGGGTGCGCTGCTGATGCCGCCCGTGGTTGATGGTTCGGTGGCCTCGGTGATTTTTTTTAACAATGCCGGCTACCTCGGCATGTGCGGGCACGGCAGCATCGGGCTGATTTGCACACTTAATTACTTGGGCAAGATTTCTCCCGGCGTCCATGCCATCGACACACCAGCGGGCACTGTGAGTTGCACATTGCACGCGGATGGCAAGGTATCGATCGAGAATGTGGCGTCGTATCGTCATCGTCGCGCCGTGACGGTAAATACCGCGAACCATGGGTCGATCACCGGCGATATCGCCTGGGGCGGCAATTGG
Source organism: Betaproteobacteria bacterium (assembly GCA_031419255.1). Lineage (GTDB taxonomy): Bacteria > Pseudomonadota > Gammaproteobacteria > Burkholderiales > Usitatibacteraceae > UKL13-2. Next base: position 7 of record JANOKK010000536.1, on the reverse strand, counting down.
TTTTATC
>JANOKK010000535.1:0-1205 GCA_031419255.1 Betaproteobacteria bacterium | reverse complement strand
CCCGCCATTGGTATGGGTTTCAGCTTCATCCGGCATGCCAATATCGGCCTCTTCAAGCGCCAAGTCGATATGAATCGCGCGAGCGAAATATTTTTCGCCAGCGTGTTCAATTTGCGTAAGCGCCCGATCCTTGACCCATTGCAGCACGTATCGGTTAGGCGCGATCAGGGTAAAAGTATCGCCGTCCTGCTCCCAACGCAGTGGTTTTATCCAGGTGGTGAATTGATACGGCGACAAATCCCGCTTGAAACCATCGACGCATGAAGTCCAAAACGGGTGCATGAAATGACCGAGGGAAGTGGAAATTTGAGAGAAGGAAGGAAAAGAAAATACAACCAGGCAGGGAATCGATTTTAACCTTTTTCGCGTGCGATCGCGCGACTTATCCACAAGAGCGGGGCGGCGAATCGTCGGTTTGGAGACAATCGCGGAGGCAAGCGTCCCGGGCCGTCGTAAGCCCGGCATGCTTGACTAAGCATATGAAAAAACTCGATAATACGCAGTTCCGTTCGGCAGATTAGAGGTCGATACGGTCACTTTTCCAAACTCAATCTCGTAGAGAGCAATCATGAAACGCACTTATCAACCCTCAGTCGCCCGGCGCAAGAAAACCCACGGTTTCCTCGTTCGGATGAAGACCGCCGGAGGGCGCGCCGTTATCAACGCCCGCCGCGCAAAAGGCCGCGCTCGTATCGCGGTATAAAGTCTTCGGGAATCCGGGAGACGAGTATTTCGAGGTTAACGCTTTGTTTCCATTTCCGAGTCGAAAACGCTTGAATCAGGCCGATGTGCTGGCACTTTTGAAGTTAGGAAAGCGCATTTGCCGGCCTGATTTTGAATGTCGATATTCCCCAGCGCAAAAGCGGGATACGGGAAAAACGGGCGCAATCGCAATTGCGGTGCCAAAAAGGCTACTCAAGTCTTCGGTTGCGCGCAACCGCATCAAGCGCTTGGTTCGGGAAACCTTTCGAACCCATCCGGTAGCTTTTTCTCCTATTCAAATGCTGGTCAATTTCAAGTCCAAGAACGAGGGGCGCGACACGAAGTCACGGGTGGCGCTTCGTGCGGAACTCAAAGGATTGCTTGATTCGGTCGTATACAAAACACGAGATCGGGTCAATTGATGTCCCCGTTGGCGCGACTGTTGTCGATGTTCGTGCGCACCTACCAGCTGTTCCTTAGTCCGTATCTAGGCAGCCAATGCC
>JANOKK010000534.1:0-2137 GCA_031419255.1 Betaproteobacteria bacterium | reverse complement strand
TGAACAGGAATTGCGTGGACACCGACATCCTTTTCACCAACTCGCAGAAACGCTCGGTATTGGAATCATCCAGTGGCGCATCGACCTCATCGAGCAGGCAGAAAGGTGCCGGATTCAAGCGGAACAAAGAGAACACCAGCGACAGCGCGGTCAAGGCTTTCTCGCCACCCGAGAGCAACTGGATCGATTGAACCTTCTTGCCCGGCGGCTGAGCAAACACCTGCAAGCCCGCGTCGAGAATTTCGTCGCCGGTCAATTTCAGATACGCATTGCCGCCACCGAACAGTGTCGGGAACAATTCCATGAAATTGCGGTTGACGATATCGAACGTGGTTTGCAGCAAATCACGCGTTTCGCGGTCGATGCGTTTGATCGCAGCCTCCAAGGTAGCAACGGCTTCGTTCAAATCGGCCGATTGTGCGTCGAGGAAATTCTTCCGCTCCGAGGCCTGTTCCAGTTCCGCCAGCGCAGCCAAATTGACCGCGCCCAATTCCGCGATCGCCGCATTCAGGCGGTTGATCTCGGTTTGATAGGCGGTCGAGCGCGCGCGCTTCTCGACCAGATCGGCCAATTCTTCGATGTTCGCGCCCGACTCGGTCAATTGCCGCGTGTAGTTTTCCTCGTTGATGCGCGCTTCCTGCTCCTTCATTTTCAGGTCGGTGATTTTGTCGCGCAGCGGTTGCAGGCTGTGTTCGATCGCGGATTTTCGTTCGTCGAGCTCGCGCAATTTACCGGTCGCAGAATCCATTGCCTCGCGCGCAGCGGCCAGCGCTTTTTCCTTTTCACTTCGCAGCAACAGGGCCGCTTGCAGACGATCGCGGATATTGCCTTCCTGAAGATTCTCAAGTTCCGCCGTGAGACTGACGTGACTCATCGTCACTGCCTCGCGACGTTTCAGCAATTGCGCAACCATGTCGCCGAGCGATTTGATTTTGTCGTGACAGGAGCGCTCGAAATAATTGGCTTCCTGCGCTGCGCGGTCGGCCGCGTTGACGCGTTCGCGCGCATCCGTGAGCGCCTGCTCGGACGCCAGTTGCGCTTGCTCGAACTCCATCAATTTATCGGTCATCTCGCCGATGCGATTGCCGCCTTCTTCCAGCCGCGCCTGCGCTTCGGCCATTTCCGCGCGCTCTTTCTCGATGTCGGTTTCGATAATGGCCAACTCTTCGCGGATGGCACCACGTCGCGATTCAGCCTGCTGCACCGCCTGCGATAGTTTCAGCGCCTCCATTTGCAACGCGTGTTCGCGATTCTTGGTTTCCTGAATGCGGATGCGCAGATCGCGCAATGATTCCTGGGTGTCGGTAAGCCGGGTCTCGGTATTTTTCTGCGCCGCTTCCAGCACATGACGGGCTTCGATCTTGCCCGGTAATTCGAGTTTCAGCGATTCGATTTCGCGCTGGCGCTGCAACACGCCATGCAATTCGGATTGCGGACCGTGAAACACCAAACCATGCTGGCTGTACAAGTGGCCGTTGGCCGTCACCATCACCGCGCCGAATGGCAGCGATTTCATGCGCGCACTGGCCTCGGCTTCATTTTCCAGCACGAACACGTTCGCAAGACATTCACGCACGAAAGGCAGCACGGCGGCATTCCCAGCCGAGACCCAATCTGAAAGTGCGGTAAATCCTGCCGCAGTGGTCGAGGCCGGATTGCCATTCTCGAAATAGAGCGAAACGCTGCCCGGCGGCGGGTCGCCGACGATACGCCCGATCACGGCTTTGTCGGCGAGTTTGATCGCGTTCAGTTTCAATCCGAGTGCGGACTCCAGCGCGTCTTCCCAGCCTTCGCGGATCTTGATCGATTGCCACAGGCGCGGCGCGTTGTCGAGCTGATATTTCGCGAGCCACATCGCCAGACGATTGTTGTTGTCGAGCCGTGCCTGCTGGTTTTGCAGGGCGAGTAATGCGGCTTCGATGCGCGCAAGTTCGCGGGTGGCGTCGCCGATCGCATCGACTGACTTTTTCCGACTCGCTTCCAATTCCGCGAGCAGTTTGTCGGCATCCGACAGCTTTTCTTCCAGTTGCGCCACCTTCTCGCGCACTTCACCGCGCTCGGCTTCCACATGCGAAAGCGCGTCCGGCTCGGGCACCACCAGATTCATGTTTTCGGTGGTGAGGCGATTCTTGCGCTG
>JANOKK010000533.1:0-4300 GCA_031419255.1 Betaproteobacteria bacterium | reverse complement strand
AGGCGAACTTTATTGAAAGGTGGAATAAGTTGATGGCAAGCGCTCTGAATCTTTGAGCCGCAACATTTGGCGAAAAATTGCTTTTTTGGGGATCCATAGTATGTTTCGGTTTCCGGCATGAACAAGTGAAAAATAAAATATGCTCAAATTTATGACGGTCATCGTTGTCATCTGGCTCGCCCTTATGCCGCCGCTCTTTACCGATGGTGCGTGCACGGCAGAGTTCGACCGCGAGTCTTCACAGTTAAGTGCCAACCAGAAATCACTCGCAACGCCCGCTCTTGCCCAATCGTATTGGGCCAGCCGGCAAATTCCCATCTCGACCCTCACTGCAAAACAATGCCGCCTCGCGCGCTCAAAGTTTGTCGATTCCTGTAGTTCGGGCGATCTGGTTTACGTGGCAGTGCCGATCGAGAATCGCGTTTGCCGGATTTATCGCGACGATGAAATCCGCGTCAAGCTGCAATACGATGACAAGAGCCGATTGACGCGGATGCAGACGGACATGAACCCGTTCAAGTCGTTACCGTTGCCGTGGTTTGGGGTGACGGTACATTGGGGGCGATAGGGGCTAGTTTGACAACAACTAATTTTGGCGTTTGTTGCGTCAGAAACAGTTTCCAAATGGCGTGTCGCCTAAGCGCGTAAAAAATCCGCGCGAAAACGCTACTGACATTCGCGCCATCGTAGAATTGACCGTCGTCAAAACATAACAAAGCTGGAGGCCACTTTGCACCCCGAGTATCCACCGTTCATGTTCGGCTATGGCATTTTGCCGGCCATTTTTGCCAAAATTCAGGATCGCGAAGCGCCGCACATTTTCAGTCACGATTACCTGCGTTTCACGCTGGGCTTTTCGCGAGAGTCGGATCGTGCGTTCATTGCGTTGGCAAAGCGCATCGGCTTTCTCGCGGTCGATGGCAAACCGACCGAACTCTACGCAGAATTCCTCAATCCAAACCACGCGCAGGCGGCGATGGCGAAAGCCATGCGGCAAGGATTTTCGGCGCTTTATGCGCGTCAGGAAAATATCGACGCCATTGAGCGCAAGGCGCTCGGTGCGTTGGTTGCAGAATTGATGGGGCTGGAAGCAGGGCACGCGACCGCGCGGGCAGTGATTGGCACATTTTTCACCCTGAAGGAATTGGCATCGCTAAAAGTCGAAGTTCCGCGTGCGACCAATCGTCGCAAGGTTGCGGAGCGGCGAACGCGATAGAACGCAAACCGCGCCATTGAATTCATGGGCGCGTCGGTCGTCTATCGTTCCAGTGCCGGAATTTTTCAAGCCGAGGCAAGTTTCCAGTACCACTCAAAAATAGTTCGCTAAGTCATTGATTTATATGCGGGAGTGCGCTATTGTCTTACTTCAATGCAACTTGAATGAAGACGATGAAAAAAACCACCGCCGTTCCCGCAAAAGCACCCGCCAAAGCCGCTACCAAAGCGATCACCAAAGCGGTCAAAAAGGCTCCTGCCAAAGCGTCCAAAGCCGCTGTGGCTGCAGTCGTTGAGGCACCGATCAGTGCCAAACCGATCGTTTACGCATCCGGTCAGATCGCCGCCGTTCACGCGCAGCCATTTACGCGTCCACCTGCGTTCGTGCCGAAGAAGCCGCGCGGTAGCTAGTCCTGCGAATTCGTTGTCCAGTTCAACGGTCGACACAAATAGATGATTCAGTAAGTTTGCCGAAATGCCGTATGCGTTTCGGCGGTTTTGTTACGCCTGATGTTGTTTTTCGTGGACACATGCGCAGCCGTCGAGGCGCGCAATGCGCCACGATTTTCTATGCCAAACTTCGCATCAAATGATGCCGATTCGTTGCGAGATTGATTTCCCCATGTTGGCCACACTGACCCCGTCAGAGCGGCTGCGGCACGTCTTCACCGATCCCGTTGCCGTGCATATCGCGACAGATCTTGCCGATGTCGTGCCGATACTCGACGCGGTGTCGCGCGCAAGTGCGGCGGGGCATTGGTGCATCGGGTTTGTCGCGCACGAGGCGGCGGGTGCGTTCGATTCGGCGCTGGTGGTTCAGAAAGTCACCGGGAAACCGCTGGCGTGGTTTGCGGAGTTTGCAGCGCCTGCGAGCGCATTCCCATCGGCCGATGCTCAAGGTGCCTCGAACTCTGCTTCGCTTCAAGTGTGCCCTTGTCCCGCCGAAAAGGTGAAATACGCTGTCGGCGATTGGCACTCAGATGTCGACCATGTTGTTTTTCGCGATAAGGTCGAATCGATCCGCGCGGATATTCGCGACGGGCGTTTTTATCAGGTGAATTTCACCACCCGCCTTCACGCATCGTTTTCCGGTGACACACTCGCTTTTCACCGCGCACTTCAATCCTCGCAACCCAACGGCTATCACGCATTCATTGATACCGGCACGTCGCAACTGCTCTCGGTCTCGCCCGAATTGTTTTTCACGCTACATGACGGCAACGTAACCACTCAGCCCATGAAGGGCACCGCGCCGCGCGGCGATACGCCCGAAGCCGATGATCGCATCGCCTGGGCGCTCACGCATTCGGATAAAGAGCGCGCAGAAAATCTGATGATCGTTGACTTGTTGCGAAACGATTTATCGCGCATCGCAAAACCGAATTCGGTCGAAGTCGCCTCACTGTTTGCGTTGCAGCCGCTGCCAACTGTTTGGCAAATGACCTCCACCATCAATGCGACCTTGCGCGATGAACTCGGCTTGACTGACGTGTTTCGCGCGCTGTTTCCTTGCGGCTCGGTCACTGGCGCGCCGAAGGTGGAAGCGATGCGCGCGATTGCCGCACTTGAAATCGCGCCGCGAGGTGCCTATTGCGGCGCGATCGGTTTTGTCGCACCCGCCATCGCTGGCAGACCGCGTGCGTGTTTCAACGTTGGCATTCGCAGCGTGTGGATAGAAGATGGTGTCGCGACCTGCGGTGTCGGCGGCGGAATCACCTGGGATTCCACCGTCGAAGGCGAATGGGCAGAAGTAATTTATAAAAGCCGCTTTGTGAAGCGTGCGTCGAAAGCGTTTGAATTATTGGAGACGATTCGCCTGGAGGAGGGCGTCTTTGCATTGTTGGATCGTCATCTTGATCGTATGGAAAATTCGGCGCGGCACTTTCGTTTTTTGTTTGATCGCGCACAGGTCGCGGAAACGCTTGATCGGCTGAAACACCAGCATCCACGAGGTGTCTGGCGGATTCGCCTGCTGCTGGATCGCGCCGGCCGCGCGCGGAGTGAGGCGATCGCATTGGATGAAATTTCGCACGATGTCGTGTTTCGCATCGCCGATTCACCGGTTTCCAGCGCGGACGAATTTCTGCTGCATAAGACCACGCGTCGTGAAATCTACGAATTCCACACGCCTGCCGGTCAAGTCGAATTCGATACGCTGCTGTGGAACGAACGCGGCGAATTGACCGAATTCACCCGTGCGAATCTGGTCGTGAAAATCGACGGTGAAATGTGGACGCCGCCGGTTGCCTGCGGCTTGCTCAATGGCACGTTGCGCGATGAATTGGTCGAGGATGGGTCGTTGAAGCAACGCGCAATGACACGCGCGGATCTGGCGCGTGCGCAAGGTATCTGGTGGTTGAATGGATTGCGGGGCTGGGTGGCGATTCGTTTGGGTGACGTTCGCGCAATCGAGCGGGCGGCCTGAGTGAGTCGCCGGTACCTCGTTCCCGATTTGCTCGCGCCGAATTTGAAACTGGTCTTCTGCGGCACCGCGCCGTCAACCGCATCCGCCGCCGCGAAAGCGTACTACGCGAAACCCGGCAATAAATTCTGGCCGACGCTGCATCAGGTCGGCATTACACCGCGATTGTTTTTTCCGCACGAATTTCCGGCGCTTCAATCCTTGGGAATCGGTCTCACCGATTTGTGCAAAATACATTGCGGTGTCGATTCGGCGTTGCCCGATGATGCATTCGATCTTTCGGCATTCCAACAAAAAATCACACAGTACCAGCCCTCACTGGTGGCGTTCACCAGCAAGCATGCCGCGCAATCGGCGCTGGGGCACGCGGTGAGTTATGGTCTTCAGGAAGAGATCTGGGGTGCCACGCAATTCTTTGTGCTGACTTCGCCTTCCGGCTTGGCGACGCGATATTTCAGGCTCGATATCTGGCAGGCACTCGCCGATGAAAATCGCGCGCGAAATGTGCCAATGGTGACTCGACAGAATACAATTGCGCGACGATGATGACAAAAAACGAATTGGTTACGGCCAAGAAATCCCTGCGCGCACAGATACTCGCCGCGCGCGATGCGATGTCACCGGCAATGCGTAGTGCGGCGGCGGCGGCGATCACCGTGCGAC
>JANOKK010000532.1:0-10650 GCA_031419255.1 Betaproteobacteria bacterium | reverse complement strand
TGCGAATATCTTCGTTCATCAATTCCATACGCTTGGCCCAAAGTGGGTCGAAGATGCAGTGCCAAATTTGCTTGCACTAAGGGCAAAAGTACGTGCCTAATCGGGTAAGGGCGGGCTTCTAACCCGCCCGCCCCTCACATCGTTAGGCCGTACGATTCGATGATTGAGGCGTGCCAGCGCGCATTTTCAAACGAAAGAGACGTTCTATCTATGTCCGCTCGGCTATCCCACCAAGGCCCTTATATGAGTTGCAACGAAAAGTGGATCCCCGCGCGGGCAAGTGCCCGGTCTATCCTGAGCCTGCCGAAGGGCGAGGATGACAAGAATTGAGGGTGTATAGAAGTACCAACACATGATGTCTAGCACTGGCGCGGCGTTTGAGGTCTTTTCATCTGGAGAACCCCGCCCATGCTAGTGTTTTTCTGCCTTGTGCAATGAAATTATCGAATACCACACCCGCAGGCGGCGAAGACGTCCGATGAATGACAGGATGAGTCTGCTCGATATTCAAGACAGCCTGCAAAGAAACAAAAAATTGTTTCTGAAAGTGGAGCCAAATGGTTTTCAATAGTCATGAATGCGTCCAAACTGTGTCTACCACCAAGGCGCGCAGACGAAAACCCATTTTTCCTATTCGCCATCAAACACCCCGAAACGCCACGAAATCGCGTGCAAAACCCGTCCACGAATTATTTCCCCTTCATTCACCTTTCTTCGTCCGGTCTCACCTCCCGCCGCGCGAATTGCGGCCAATCGCGATCTGCTCCGTACCCGTTTGATCTTTTGGAAAATCATGCCTAGACTTTTTCTGCGCTTACTGGCTCTCATACTGTTGGCGATTCCATCGCTGCCCGCGAACGCCGAAAATCTCGTCACGGTCAAGAATTCGTCGCTGCCCGATTTCCCGGGGACGCCGGAATTCTTGTTTGTCGCCGCCGGCCAACCCGTCATCGTTCAGCAGAATCAGCTTTGGCGGCTCAATGAGGCGCGCACCGAATGGATCGCATCGGCGTGGCAGCCGCCGGGAAAAATTCACGGCGCGATCGCCAATGGGCCGCGCCCGTATTTGTTGATTGAAACCAAACCGGGGCTGGGTATCGATCGGGTCGAGCACTACCCGGATGCCGTTACCGCGACACCCGCCCCGGCGCGTTTGCCGTCCCTCGCGGTGCCACTCGTGCGTGCGCACGGCGCGGTTCTTGGCGGCACGATATATCTCATCGGCACGGCGGTCGATGGAAAGCAATTCTGGATGTCCATCGTTCCCGGCGCGCCAACCCCCGTATGGAATCAACTTCCGCCCTGGCCCGACAGGCCGGCAAGCGTCACCTCTCTGGTCGCGCAAGACGCCACGATCTTGCTCACCGCGTCCGCATCTGAACAGGACACTAACAAAGCCGATAGCAAGTTCAAAGGCGATCAATTCTGGAAATGGACACCGTCAACGGGCTGGAACCGATTGGCACCATTACCGGGTGTGGTCGTCGAAGGTGCGGCGCGCGCGATCGGTCAAGCGCACTTGCTCTACCTCGTCCGCACGAATTCGGACAAAGAATCATCGGGCGGCATGCGGCTGATCACCTATCACACCATCACCAACGCATTTTCCACACAAGGTGAAAAGATCATCGGCGACGCCCTGCGAGGCACGGGAATGGGCAACGGCATCGCGTGGGAAATGTCGGCGCAGTCACCACCGGGCACGGTAAGCCGCGCGACATTTAGTGTTGCCGAAATTGAAGAGGGCAAGCTGCTGCTGCGCCCACTCGACTGGGCGATGATCATCGTGTATCTGGTCGCCATCGCCGGCATCGGTGCCTACTGCTATTGGCGCGAGGAAAAGCAATCGACCTCTGAATTTTTTGTTGGCAACCGCACGATTCCCTTTTGGGCCGCCGCCGTTAGCCTTTATGTCACCAGCACCAGCTCGATCGGCTATATCGCAACGACCGCGAAAGCGTTCGCGACGAATTGGCAATACCTCGTGGGCAATATCGTCGGCGTATTCGGCTTGTTTTTTGTCGCGATCTGGATTGTGCCGATGCTGCGGCGCCTGAGGCTCGTTTCTGTCTTCGACTATCTTGAGCAGCGCTTTCACCCTTCGGTGCGGATGATGGCGAGCGCCATGTGCATCGTGCTGCATCTGGGCGGACGCATGAGCATCATCCTGTTTCTGCCCTCGCTCGCGATCGCCACCATCACCGGGTTCGACATGGTCTGGAGCATTCTCATCATGGGCCTCGTGACGATCGGCTATACCGCGCTCGGCGGCATGCGCGCGGTGATCTGGACCGATTTTCTGCAGTTGTTCGTCAAAGTCGGCGGCCTGATATTCGCGCTCTTTTTCATCTGGTACCAGCTCGATGGCAGCCTCGTCGAGTTGTATACCGCCGCCGACGCGGCCGGCAAAGTGAAAATGCTCGACTGGAGTTTCGACATCACCAAGGCGACCGTCTGGGGATTCGTCTTTCTCGTCCTGATGGAAACCGTGCTGACGTTTCCAAAGGATCAAGTGTTGATGCAACGGGTATTCACTACCAAGTCCGACAAGGAAGCAGGGAAATCGGTATGGCTGTTCGCGGCGATCATCATTCCCGCCGCATGGTTGTTCTACCTGATCGGCACCGGCCTCTGGACGTTTTATCAGAACCATCCCGAACGGATGAATCCGCTGTTGTCGGTCGATGCGACCTTTCCGCTTTTCATCGCGGCCGAACTTCCGGCGGGCGTCACCGGCCTGATGATCGCCGGCATTTTTGCCGCGTCGATGGCAACGTGTTCGAGCATCATGAACAGTGTCGCGACGATGGTGTCGGTGGATTTCTACGAGCGGCTCGCGAAAAATCCGACGCAGCGCGTGAGCATCCGCTTGGCGGAAATCGTCACCGTCATCGCCGGCATGATCGGCATCGGCCTGGCACTGTTGCTGAGCCGCTACAACATCGGCTCGTATCTGGATGTGGCGCTGGAGTTGTACGGGCTGCTCGGTGGAGGATTCGGTGGCGCGTACACGCTAGGTATGTTTACCCGCCGCGCCAACTGGCAGGGCGTGCTGATCGGCATGGTCGCGAGCATCGTGCTCACTTTCGCCGCATGGTGGATCAATCTGGTTCACCCGTTTATTTATCTCGGCCTCGCGATCCTCATTTCGATCGTGTTCGGCTACATCGGCAGCCTGTTTTTTCCGGCACCTGCGCCGGAGTCGCTCGAGGGGTTGATCATTCAGCGATAGTGCGGCTTCCGTAGATTGGGCCCTCGTGTCGCGACGATCTCGATGACTTCGATCGTCAATTTTTCATGAGGCGAGAAAGAAACAAAAAGTAACTTCTGAATATGGCTTTAAAGGGTTTGTATTTGTTGCAAAACCGCCCAGACTGTACCGAATAACAACAACGACGACGAGCGGTGTACTGATGAGCCGCTCAACTTCCGCGCCCTCGCAAGGCCAGCCATCGGCCAGTGAAGGGTGATCGATCCCAAACTCCCACTCTCGGACAAGCCCATGAAAAAATTTCCTGAATTGAAAGGCACCGCCGCGGCGACACTGTCCGCTCTCATGTTTGCAGTGATCGCCACTGGCGCGCACGCGCAGGATGCGGCGAAGGCAAAAGCGGACGACGGCAAAGACGCGCAATTGGTGGAAACGATCACCGTCACGACGGGTTCGCGCGCCGCGAAGGCGGTCGACAAGATTCCCGGTGCCATCACGGTGATCTCAAAGGAAGATATTGCCGAGACCACGAAGCTCACTCAGGATGCCACCGCGATTCTCGCCAGAACCATTCCCGGCTACGCCGAAGCGACGCAGCAAATGGCCACCAACGGCGAAACGCTGCGCGGGCGTACGGCGCTGCGATTGTTCGACGGTGTTCCGCAAACGATTCCGCTGCGCGAAGGCAACCGCACCAGCATGTTCACGGATTTGGGCATCATCGAGCGCATCGAAGTCATCAACGGCCCCTCAGCCTCGGAGGGCATCGGCGCCTCGGGTGGCATCATCAATTATTTGTCCAAGACGCCGACGAAAATGGGCAATGAATTTTCACTGACCTCGTCGTACGAAACCCAAGGAAAGGACGACAGCGGCGGATGGAAAGTGGGCTTCGTCGGCGCGCACAAGAGCGAGGCGTTCGACATCTTGTTCGCATCCTCCGCCGCCGACCGCGGCATGGAGTACGACGCGAAAGGCCGCATGATCGGCATGGGCCAGAGCGGTGCCTCCAACGACTCAGAGGCCAAGAACCACTTCGTGAAAGTCGGAACCAACTTTGGCGCCAACAACGAGCAACGCGTATCGGTCACGTCAAGCCGTTTCTTCATGCGCGGAAAGGGCAACTACCTCGAGGTGGTTGGCAACCGCGCGTTGGGCATCACCGATACGTCGGCTCGTGGAAAGACGCCCGGTGGGCAGACCGAATTCAACGAATTCAATCAAAGCATCTTTACCTATACCCATGGCGGCCTGCTGGGTGGCGCGCTCAATGTTCACGCCTACCGGGCGGATCAGCACACGCGGTTTCTCTCCGAGTGCGGTACCACCGACTGTCAGCCGCTAAGGGCTGACAACTCCAACCTGAACCGCGGCAAGCAGGATGCGCGGATCGCGACCGTCGGCACGCTGATCGAGCAGTCTGAAATTCAATCGAAGAAAAGGGGTGTTCGTACCAATTGGAACACCGACCAGCTCGCAGGCATCAAGGATCTCGAATTGAACGCCGGTGTCGACGTGGTGCAGGATACGGCGCAGCAACGTCTGGCGCTGACCGACCGACTCTGGGTGCCACCGATGAAGTACAAGAGCACGGCACCATTCGCGCAGCTTTCGTACAACGCCGGGCCGATCACCATCAGCGGCGGAGTGCGCCGCGAAGATGGCGAACTCACGGTCGACAATTACACCACCGTGTGGGCCACGCGCAATCCTTCCGTCGCAGGCTTGGGCGGGTTCGACGTGACGGGCGGAAAACTGAAATACACCGAGTCGCTGCCAAACGTCGGCGTGATTGCGCGCATTCCAGGCGGCTGGTCGGCGTTCGCGTCGTACAGCAAGGGCTTCACGCTGCCCAACGTGGGCATCCCGCTGCGAAACGTCAATGTCGCAGGACGATCGGTGGCCGGTCTCTATGCCGACTTGCAGGCGGTCGTCAGCGACAACAAGGAAATCGGCATCACCTGGCGCGGCAGCAATGCCTACTTCACCGCGTCGACATACAAGTCCTACTCCGAACGGGGTGCCGCGATCGCCGGCAACGCGACAGTCGGCGATTTTGTCCTCACGCGCAAACCGATCGAAATCAAGGGCTACGAGATTTCCGGCGAATACGCATTCAGCAAGGAACTGAAAGCGAACGCGCTGTTTTCGCATATGAGTGGACGAACCTCGACCACGCAGGCGATTCCCGGGCAGCCGTTGCCTACGCTCAATCTTGAACTCAACACCAACGATATTTCGCCCGACAAGCTGATTGCCTCCGTCACTTGGAAGTACAGCGACGCGGGCAGCGTGAGACTGGGAATGACCTCCTATTCCAGCCTCGACACCAACATCGGCAAGCCGCAGGAAGAACGCAACCCGGCACATACGACATTTGATCTCAGCGTGAACTATGACCTGAAGAAGTACGGCAATATTTCGCTCGGCATCGACAATCTCACCGACAAGTACTATTTGCTGAATTTCTCCAGCCATGACTTGTTCCAGAACTTCTTCGCCGGGCGGGGTCGCAAGACGACACTCACGCATAGCATCAAGTTCTGAACTGTCGCGGATCGGCTTCATCATCCGCTGATTCGTCCCTGAATCAGCGGATGGTTGAATCGGCTGGTGTGGGCGGTTCAATGCCCGTTCGTGCCGTGTTGTCGTTGGCATGACAATGTGGGTCTACAAAGTCAGGCACGATTGTCGCGCCTGCACTGCTTCGCGATTGCGTATCGACAGTCAAAAATGAAATTTGCTGTTTTACCGGTTTGGAGTATTGCGATTTGCGCTGCGGGAATCGTTGGCGCAAATCCGGGTACGTCGCCACTTCCCGTCTCGCCGCCCATGAAGGAAGGATTTTCGGATGCGCGGCTTGCGCGTCTGGGAAATTTTATGCACGCAACAATCAACTCGGGAAACTATCTGGGCGCGGTGACGCTGATTGCCCGCAATGGCAGGATTGTCGAATGGCGCACGTACGGGCACCGCGATATAGAGAGAAAAACGCCCATGACGCGGGACGCAATATTCCGCATTTTTTCAATGACCAAAACCGTCACTTCCGTTGCCGTACTAATACTGATGGAGGAAGGCAAGATCGGGCTCGACGATCCGGTTGCGAAATACCTCCCGGCGTTCGCAAATGTCAATGTATTGGCTGGTGAAAACGCCGACACTTCCCAATTGCGCCCCGCCAAACAGCCGATCACGATCCGGCATTTATTAACGCATACGGCTGGCTTCGCGACGCGCGACGCGAAGAATACTGAAGCCGTGAAACGCTTCAATCGGATCGACCCAAGTACGTTGCCGACATTAACGGCCTTCGCAGATTACGTAGCGACTCAGGCGCTTGCCCGCGATCCCGGTGAACAATTTACCTATGATGGTGTTCAGTTGAACGTGCTGAGCCGCTTGGTTGAAGTTGTTTCCGGGAAATCCTTTGAAGAATTTCTGCAAGAAAAAATCTTCTTGCCATTGCGGATGAAAGACACCGGTTTCCGCATCCCGCCGGTGGATCGTGCGCGCATTGTGGATATGGTCACCACGACAGCGGATGGACAATTGTCGAAAACCATGAGCAACGACGCACGGCATCCGGGCGAGGCGTTGAACCAATTCGCCAGCGGTGCCGGAGGCCTTTATTCAACTGCGGCCGACTACGTGCGTTTTTGCCAGATGTTGTTGAATGAAGGATCGCTCGACGGCAAATCGATATTGGGGCGTAAAACGATCGAGCTGATGATGATGAATCACCTCACCCACCTCAATCCACCCGTCAACGAATTCAGTAATGCCGAAGGCTTCGGCCTCGGCGGCTACGTGGTCCTCGATGTTGCGGGCAGGGGGCGTCTGGGCTCGGTCGGACAATTTGGCTGGTCGGGTGCGGGCTCGACCTACTTCACCATTGATCGCCGTGAAAAAATGACCGCAATGCTTCTGATGCAGCACTTGCCGCAAGGTCTCGCAAAGGATCCGCCCAAGATCAGCGGCAAATTCTATAACTTCGTCTATCAATCCTTGGTTCATTAGCGGCATGGTGAATCAAACATGATTTTCGTCGCTGGCTCCGCCAATCTGGATTTCGTCGTACGTGCGCCTCGCATTCCTGCGCCGGGCGAAACCGTATTGGGGCGCGACTTCAAGACGTTTCCCGGTGGTAAAGGTGCGAACCAGGCACTCGCCTGCGCTCGCGCCGGAGGCGTTGAAACGGAAATGTTACTGGCGCTTGGCAATGATGCCTTCTCTGCGCCCATTGAGACTTCGCTGAATTCCGCAGGCGTGCGCATGCATATCGTGCGGATCTCCGATCAACCGACCGGCACCGCGTTCATTTGCGTATCGGATGATGCCGAGAACGCGATCACGGTGGCACCCGGAGCCAATAGTTGCCTGCGTGCTGAACATTTGCCGCCAATGTCGGGCGCTTCTTACCTGTTATTGCAGTTGGAAATTCCGATTCAGGCGGTCGCCGACTATGCGCGCCGCGCCCACGAGCAAGGCGTCAAAGTAATGCTGAACGCAGCGCCGATGCAAGCACTACCCGCAGAATTGTTGAGCCAGGTCGATGTGCTGGTGGTCAACGAATCGGAATTGATAAGTCTCACTGGAGAATCCGCCAATATTGCGGACGCGATGTCCCGGATTGTGGTTGCCGGTGTAGTGGTTACATTGGGCAAACTAGGTGCCGTTGCGCGCGTCGACGGCAAGTTTGTCACCCAGCCGGGATTTGTCGTCGATGCCATCGACACCACGGCGGCGGGCGATACCTTTTGCGGCGTGTTAGCGGCATCGCTATCTGCCAATCACAGCATGCAAGATGCGCTGACGCGTGCCTGTGCTGCGGGTGCGCTCGCTTGTACCCGTGCGGGTGCCCAGCAGAGCATTCCAACGCACGCGGATGTTCACGCTTTTCTACAACGTCAACCGACCGCAACGCAAGAAAAGTGCTCTGCACTTCACAGCTATTGCGGGCTCGATACACAACCAACTGCTCGCCATTGAATCCATTCAACAACCACGAATCATATCCGCCATGAACAGCAAAACTTCTCCTGACGCTGGCACTTCAACTGAACACACATTGGGCGAACGCGCGCCGAAGCCGTTCACCGAAGGCCTTCCACACAATATGGGCCCCTATCTGCCGGTGCCGGGAAAAGTACCGGCTTGGCCGTACACCAACATCGGCATGTGGAAAAACGATGCGCCGTCACTTGCACAAAGCTGGCGCGATGCATTCAACGTGTGGAAGCGCGAGCATCTGGTTCGACTTGGCTACAACGATCGCCAATATCAGCGCGAAGACCTGAAATGGTCGCAGCGAAATTTCGTACATGTGCAAATGATGGTCGAGGATCGGTACTTCTACGACCCTGTCCAGCGCAAATACACGATCGACAAATACCTGGATGATTTGACGCAACGCTTTGGCGGCATCGACAGCGTGTTGATCTGGTACGTGTATCCCAACATCGGCATCGATGACCGGAACAAGTCCGAGCTTACCTACGATCTGCCGGGCGGCATCGACGGGTTGAAGCAGGCGGTTGTGGATTTTCACCGGCGCGGCGTGAAAGTATTCTTACCGACGATGCCGTGGGATCACGGCACCAACGATCCGCTGAAGAGCGATTGGGACGCTATCGTCGAACTCGCCAAAGCCGTCGATGCGGACGGTGTCAATGGCGATACCTATAGCAGTGTGCCGCTGGCATTTCGCGAGGCATCCGACCGGATGAATCATCCGCTGGTGCTGCAACCTGAAGGCACCGCTCAGATGCGCGAGGCGCTCATCTGGAACAATCAGAGTTGGGGCAAAGCGGTCAAGGAAATGAAAGACATCATTCCGGTCGTCAGCAAGTTGAAATGGCTGGAACCACGTCACATGATCAATCTGGAAAATAGATGGTGCCGCGATCGCAAGGACGACCTTCATTTTATTTTTTTCAACGGTGTGGGCTACAACGCGTGGGAAAACGTTTGGGGCATCTGGAACCAATTCACTGATCGCGATGCGGCGGCACTGAAACGGATCGCCGCCATTTACCGCCAATTTCCCGAGTTGTTGGTCAGCCTTGAGTGGCAACCATACACGCACACCCTGCAAAACGGCGTTTTTTCCAGTGGATTTCCCGGCAACGATCGAACGCTTTGGACGATCGTCAATCGCAATGAGTTTGCGGTCGGCGGCGAACAATTGATGGTGCCGCATCAGAACGACACAACGTATTACGACCTTTGGAATGGAGTGCCGCTCACTCCACGGATTGCAAATGGGCAGGCGATACTTTCACTGGAACTGGAAGTGCATGGCTTTGGTGCGGTATTCGCGGTACGTCAGGGCGCTGAGATCGAAGGACTTGACGCGTTCCTGACGCGAATGGCGAATCATGCGCGTGCGCCGTTGCAATCGCTGTCGGCGACATGGGTGCCGCTCGCGCAGGAAATGGTCGAGATTGCGCGAACCAAGCCAGTACAAAGTCCTCCAGCGGGCATGCTGCCAATTCCTGCAGCCTGTTTTTATTTTGCCGTTCACGGAGTCGAGATCGAGGGTTACACCGCGACGGGCACGGGACTTCAATATCCGTGGGAAGACACGCCGCGCCGCCACCACCGGCAGACAATTGACATTGCGACCTTCTACATCGATCGCACCTGCGTCACCAATGCCGAATTCAAGAAATTCATCGCTGCCACCAACTACCAGCCAGCCGACGCCCATCATTTCCTGAAAGACTGGGTCGGTGGCGCGCCAAGTTCAGGATGGGAAAACAAACCGGTCACGTGGGTGTCGATTGAAGACGCCCGCGCCTATTGCGCCTGGGCCGGCAAGCGATTGCCGCATGAATGGGAATGGCAGTACGCCGCGCAAGGAACTGACAGCAGGCTCTATCCGTGGGGCAATAGCTGGAATAGCGCCGCCGTGCCACATGTCAACAAGGCGCGAAATTGTTTGCCGCCTGCCGACGTCGACGCGCATCCCATTGGGGCGAGCCCGTTTGGCGTGATGGATTTAATCGGCAATGTCTGGCAATGGACCGATGAATTTGTCGATGCCCATACGCGTTCTGCGGTGCTGCGCGGTGGCAGCAGTTATCAGCCGCAGTATTCGCACTGGTATTTTCCCCAAGCCTATCGGCTCGATCAGCATGGAAAATATCTGTTGATGGCACCGTGCAAGGATCGTTCTGGCTGCATTGGGTTCAGGTGTGTTGTCGATGCATAACCCGAGCGCGCCATTTACCGACATGCGGTCGTCGTCGGCACCCCGCGTGACGCTTGGCGGCGTGTTGGGAAAGGCGCTTGCGGCGAGTCACGTCGGACGGCTGTCGAAATTCATCGCCGATGAGAGCAGTCCCGCGATTGCGCTATATCGCCCGGAGTCGGTCAGCCAGAATTTTGAAGGCGATTGGTATGGAGAACATGCCGGCAAATGGCTATACGCCGCG
>JANOKK010000531.1:0-2925 GCA_031419255.1 Betaproteobacteria bacterium | reverse complement strand
ATGGCCTATGGCAACGACGAGGGCGCACCGCTGGTGCGCAGAAACCGCCATGCGTAAAAAGACGCCATTTCATGTATCGATATTTCTGGGTCGGGACACTAGGGACACAATTTCGAGAACCGATTTTTTCCTGACCGAATGAAACCACTCAACCACATCAAGCCCACGTCGCAAACCCTGCTCGAAACCGAGCGGGTAATCCTGCGCCGCTACACGATGGACGATCTCGACCGGCTGGATCGGTTGAATAGCAACGTGGACGTGATGCGCTACATCGGCGATGGAACGTTGCGCACCCGCGAGCAAACCCAAGCGGGCATCGTCCGCGTGCAACGCATCTATGAAAATTTTCCTGGCCTCGGATTTTGGGTGGCGGAAGAAAAACCCAAGCGCAATTTTGTCGGCGTCTTTGCGCTTTTCTATATTCCGAAAACGGTGGAAGTGGAAGTCGGTTATCGGCTGGTGAAATCAGCGTGGGGGCGTGGCCTTGCCACCGAGGGTGCTGGCGCATTGGTGCGCTATGGCATGTTTGAGCTGGGATTGAATCGCGTGGTCGGCCTCACCCATGCCGAAAATGAACCCTCTAAACGCGTGCTGATGAAGGCGGGGCTCCAGCCGCGCGGTACCGGCAACTATTACGACAAGGAACTTTGTTACTTCGTCGCAACGGCGTCGGATTTCAAGCAATCCTGAGTGCCAGTCAACGCTCAAGTAAAGCCGCGGCAGGCGAATGGCCGAAAGTCCTACACGCGAGCCGTGTTTCGCCCGATACAATTAGCGCTGGTTCGTCAATAACCCGCGACGCTTCACCTGTCCATCGTGCCGATCGTCCATAAGCCCTACAAAATTCCGCGCTCTACATTGATCGTGATTTATACCGCGAAGCAGGAGGTATTGCTGATCGAGCGCGCTGATCGTCCCGGTTACTGGCAATCGGTAACCGGTAGTCAGGAAATCGGCGAGAGTCTCGTTGCGACCGCGACGCGCGAAGTATTTGAGGAATCCGGCATCGATGCCACAAAATATGATTTGGAAGATTGGCAAAAACAAAACGTGTACGAAATTTTTCCGATCTGGCGGCACCGCTATGCGCCCGATGTCATGCACAACACCGAGCATGTATTTGGACTTTGCCTGCCGGATCGGGTGCCGATTGCGTTGAACGCGGGCGAACACTTGCAACACGTATGGCTGGTCTTTGATAAAGCCGCATCGCTTTGTTTTTCCTGTTCAAATCGCGACGCGATTCTTGATATTCCGCGCCGCCTCGCCACGAGTACAGCGCTGCAGGGATCACATGACTAGCATCGCCAACGAGCGTGTGACGCTGGCCACGTACAATATCCACAAGGGCCTCTCGCCGCTCAATCGCAAGCTGGTGATCCATGAAGTGCGCGACCGGCTCGATCTGTTGAAAGCCGATATTTTGCTGTTGCAGGAAGTGCAGGGCGCGCACGCCGGCAACAAGGCGCGCTTCGCCAATTGGCCGGATTTGCCGCAGCACGAGCATCTGGCCGAGGGCCGCTATCGCGATATTGTCTATGGCCTCAATGCCCATCATCACCACGGCGATCACGGCAACGCGATCCTCTCGGCATTCCCGGTGGTGAATTGGACCAACCAGAATGTTTCGCACCATCGCTATGAGCGGCGCGGGCACTTGATGGCGCGCATCGATATTCCTGGCTGGGCCACGCCACTGACGTGCGTATGCGTCCATCTCGGGCTGTTTCAGCGCAGCCGCAATATGCAGCTTGAGCGGCTGGCGGAATTTTTGCAGGCAAGTGCGGCGCACGATTCACCACTGATCGTGGCAGGTGACTTCAACGATTGGCGAAGCAAAAAAAGCGGTGTGAGCAAAAACCTGTTTCGCGAACTGGGGCTGGAAGAAGCGTTTGAAATGACGCACGGAAAACCGGCACGCACCTTTCCCGCATTCATGCCGATCCTGACGCTCGATCGCATTTATGTGCGCGGCCTGAATGTGCACCAGGCACAACGATTGCACGGCAATGTCGATGGCGCGAAATGGCACGGGATGTCGGATCATGCCGGGCTGTCGGTCACGTTCAGCCGGAAGTAAATGAATCTTATCGAAGGCAATCGAATCACGTTGCTGAAAAACGGCGCCGATTTTTTTCCGGCGTTGATCAGTGCCATCGATGCGGCGGTGCTGGATGTGCGCATCGAGACGTACATTTTTGAAGCCGATTCCGCCGGCAAACTCATTGGTGATGCCATGATGCGCGCCGCCAAGCGTGGCGTGGCGGTGCGGCTATTGGTCGATGGCGTCGGTTCGTGGCGCGCGTCCACGGTGTTTTTTGAAGCGCTGCGCGCGGCGGGCGTCAAGTTATTGATCTTTCGGCCGGTCAGCAAATGGTTCGGTTTCCGGCGCAGCCACTTGCGGCGCATTCATCGAAAAATTGCGCTGGTGGATGGCAAAGTGGGCTTTGTCGGCGGCATCAATCTGATCGATGACATGACGGAATCATTGTCGGAGCACCCGCGCTACGACTATGCGGTGCAAGTGGAAGGGCCGCTGCTGGCCGATATTTATCCGTCGTCGCATCACCTGTGGCGCTGGGTGGCGCTGCTGCATTTGCGCCACAAGGATGTCGGCGATCAACCGGTGCCGGTGAGTCCCAATGCCGTCGGCGATCAGCGCGCCGCGTTTGTGGTGCGCGATAGCGTGCGCCATCGCCGCGCCATTGAGCGCATGTACAACCAGGCGATTCAACATTCGCGCGAAAGCGTGTTGCTGGTCTGCCCGTATTTTCTGCCGGGGCGGCATTTGCGCCGGGTGCTGGACAACGCGGCCAAGCGTGGTGTCGCGATCACGATCCTGTTGCAAGGCCGCGCCGATCACCGGTTGCTGCAAATGGCCACGCGCGCGCTGTATGCGCGATTGCTCGGCGTGGGGGTGTT
>JANOKK010000530.1:0-1366 GCA_031419255.1 Betaproteobacteria bacterium | reverse complement strand
AGTTCGTGCTCGCGGATCGCAGCGCCAATGGCACCTGCGTGAGCATTGATGGCCAGGGCGAATTGGTGTTGCGGCGCGAGGAATGCATCTTGCGCGGACACGGTTTCATTTCGCTCGGACAGACGCTTGAAACCGCTACCGAGGTGGTCGAGTTTCGTTGCGGTTAGCGCGGTGCTGGGTGGCCGCTATTCGGCGGCGGCCGGCGGCTTGATAAATTCCGCGTAATTGAACATCGGCAATGGCGGCGGCAATCCAAGCTTGATCGCGGAATCGAGCTGCACCTGAAACGACAGGCGCGACAAGGTTTCCACCGGGATCGACGCGGGGTTTTTGCGACCCACCAAAATCTGCTCCACTTTGTAAGCGGTAAATTGGCCGATCGAATGATAGCGGCTGATCAAACCCGACAAGGCGCCAGCCGCCATCAATTGTTCGGTCGAGGCGAAGGTTGGCAGTCCGTGCTCCATCGCAGCAGGAATAATCACTTTCTGCGCCTGTGTTCCCAGAAATGAGTCGGGCGGCAGATAAAGCCATTCGGCACCTTCGGCTTTCATTTCCGCGATCATGCCGGTGGCACCTTCGACCGTCAATTTTCCGGCCGTGTCGAGCTGGAATTTTTTCTCGATCACGCTAAAGCCCGCCGTTTGGCCGTGCTTGCGGATTTCATCTAGCGTGACCACGGAATTTCGCTCAGTGGGCGAATACAACACGCCGATTTTCTTGTAGGGACGATATGACGCCATGGCGCGCATTTGCGTCTCGGTCGGGGCCACGTGAAATACGCCGGTGACGTTGCGCTTGGACGATTTCAGATCGGGCACGATTTTCGCCAGTACCGGTGCCGCCACCAGCGTAAAGACGACCGGAATATCGGTGATGTGCTGCTTGGGATCGACTTTGTCGAAGGCACCAGCGACACCCAGCGTGACGGACGTGCCCCAGGTGTAGACAAGGTCTGGTTTGGTGCGACGGATTTCCTCGATGAATCCCGGCAGGCGAGTGCTGTCGCGGTTCAAGTCGCGGAAGGTGATTTCAACCGGAATTTTCCTCGCCGCGAAGTAATCTTTGAAGCCCTTTTCAACGTCCGTCATGCCGCGAAACGTGATCGCGTAAATGCGGTACTTCTTCGCATCCCCCGTCTGCGCATGACTCGTTGCTGCCAGCGACAGCGCGACCAATGCGATCAATATCAGTGCGCGCATCATGTCGCCACCTCGGCGGGATTCTGCGTTGCGCGGTCGAAGTGCGTTAACAGGAAAAACAGGATGCCGCAGGCCAGCACCAGCACGCAGATCGATACAAACGCGCCGGTGTAGCCATAAAAAATCACCAACACGCTTGCCAGCAATGGCCCGAGCGCATTGCC
>JANOKK010000529.1:0-2512 GCA_031419255.1 Betaproteobacteria bacterium | reverse complement strand
CGGTCACTATTGGGGATACCGGCATTACGCTGTGAATGATACGTCGACCAATATCACGCCGATCGCGTTCTGGATTGGCGGCGAAGAGCTGCACAACAATCACCATGCATTTCCGACCTCGGCGCGGTTCTCGATGCGTTGGTATGAATTCGATCTGGGCTGGTTGTATATCAATATTCTGCAATTTTTCGGTTTGGCGGTCGTCAAGAAAGTCGCTCCGCGGCCACGCTTCGATGCGACCAAAGCCGTGTGCGATGGCGAAACTTTGCAGGCTGTTATTGCACATCGCTATGAAATCGTCACCAAGTATGCAAAGTCGCTGCGATCGACTTGCCAGGAAGAAATTGCCAAGCTGCGCGCCAATGGTCGCACGCCGCTTTCGACGATGCGCGAAGGCAAAGCCGTGCGCAATTTTCGCCATTGGCTGCGTAGCGATGCCGAGCAATTGAGTGCGGAAAACCGCGCGTCGTTGCAGGAAACGCTCAAGCACAGCAGCAAACTGGATACGATTTACGCTTTAAAGCTTGATCTCGCCAAACTGTGGGAGCGCTCGACCTTATCGAAGGAAGAGTTGGTCGCAAGGTTAGAAGACTGGTGCAAACGCGCGGAAGCCACCGGCATTCAGCAGTTGCAACAGTTCTCGCGTCAGCTGAGAAGCTACGCCTGATGCTGATTGCTTGATATAACAAAAAACCCAGCCGAGGCTGGGTTTTTTGTTGGCGTTGGATACAAGCCGAAAAAATTACTTCAGTTTCGTTTCCTTGTACGCCACATGCTTGCGTGCCTTGGGATCGAACTTCATGATCTCCATTTTTTCAGGCATGGTTTTCTTGTTTTTGGTGGTCGTATAAAAATGACCAGTGCCGGCGGTTGATTCGAGTTTGATTTTTTCTCTCATGATCGGCCCCTTAGATGGCGACGCCGCTGGCACGCAAATCGGCAAGCACGGCATCGATGCCATTTTTGTCGATGGTACGCAGCCCGGCATTGGTCAGGCGCAGACGCACCCAACGATTTTCGGATTCGACCCAGAAGCGGCGGTATTGCAGATTAGGCAAAAAGCGACGCTTGGTTTTGTTGTTGGCGTGGGAAACATTGTTACCCACCATCGGGGCTTTCCCGGTTACTTGGCAAACGCGTGCCATAAAACACCTCATTGAACGATTGAAAAGCGGACCGAAAACACCGGTTCCATTAGTTTTTGATGACTGACCTCGGCGAGAAGCGGTTGAAAATCCGAGGCAGCCCAAAATTATATACAAAACCAAGCACTTGGCGCAACCATTCATTCGTCTAATGATTGTTGTCAGCCCAAAATACCTTGTTCCGCAAATGACATCGCTGCCCCAGGTGCCACGATGAAATGATCCAGTACCCGGACATCGATCAGCGCCAGGGCGTCTGCCAGCGCCTTGGTCAGCGATCGATCCGCCGCACTGGGATTGGCTTCACCGGACGGATGATTGTGCGCAAGGATCACCGCCGCCGCATTGTGAGCGAGTGCTCGCTTGACGATTTCGCGTGGGTAAACGCTGGTTTGCGTCAATGTTCCGCGAAACAGCTCATCGACTGCAATCACCCGGTTTTGCGCCGTCAGGAAGACGGCCACAAACACTTCATGCGGCAATCGCGACAAGGTCAGGCGCAAATAATCGCGCACCGCTTGCGGCGAATTGAGTGCATCGGTCTGCTTGATCTTTTCTTCCAATGCACGGCGCGACAATTCCAGTACCGCCTGAAATTGAACATACTTGGCCGGGCCCATGCCTTTGATAGTCGATAAGGACGACTCACTTGCCGAAAACAAGGCCGCGAGCGAGCCAAAACTCGCCATCAATTCGCGCCCAAGATCGACGGCACTTTTGCCCTTCACACCGACGCGCAAAAAAATCGCCAGCAATTCGGCATCGGACAATGCGCCGGCACCCTGTTTCATCAATCGCTCGCGCGGGCGTTCGTCTTCGGGCCATTCGGTAATTGCCATGGGGGTGGAATATCCTGTGTAAAATTCTGCAATGAAAGAAAAAATAACTGCGACGCCAAAGCGCATCGTACTCGGCATCACCGGCGGCATCGCCGCCTACAAATCCGCCGAACTGGTGCGCCTGTTGAAGAAAGACGGCATCGATATTCAGGTCGTGATGACCGACGCCGGTGCTCGATTCATTACGCCGCTGACCATGCAAGCCTTGTCCGGTAACCCGGTGTTTGTCGATGCCTGGGACTATCGCATCGCCAATAACATGGCACACATCGAACTATCCCGTCATGCGGATGCCATCCTGATCGCACCAGCCAGCGCCGACTTCATGGCCAAACTCGCACAAGGGCACGCCGACGACCTGCTCTCAACGCTTTGCCTCGCCCGCCAGCCGACATGTCGCTTGTTTATTGCGCCGGCAATGAATCGCGAAATGTGGGAAAACGCGGCCACACAACGCAACGTCGCCCGGCTGCGCGAAGACGGCATCACGATTCTCGGCCCCGACAGCGGCGAGCAGGCCTGCGGCGA
>JANOKK010000528.1:0-1060 GCA_031419255.1 Betaproteobacteria bacterium | reverse complement strand
GCTTCAAGAATTTTTCGGCCAGCCGCAACGGCAGCGCGGGTTCCACGAATGGCGTCGTTATCCGAACCCGGCCGCCAGGCACCGGCTCCGCCGTGAACGATCAAAGCAATGGTCATGTCGCGCTTTCGCTAGGTGAAGCGCGGATTATACGAGCAGCCTCGTTCAACGGCGCTGCCTGCGACTGGAAGTTGAAAGTCAAGTATTGGCGCGCGTTTCCAGGCACTTTGGTAGGTTCGCGTTCAACATGTCGGTGCGGTGGTCAGGATGGATAGTAACGTGGCTGGGCGAAGCCAACCAAGGCGTTTGCGGGGTCGTTGATTGAGTTCGTTGGCGATCCAGTTGAGCTTGGCCTGAGTCATGTTGCGCAGACTCATACCCTTGGGGATGTACTGTCGGATGAGCTTGTTCATGTGCTCGACCTGGCCCTTTTGGTACGGTTTGCCCGGGTCGCAGGCATAGAGGCGGCCCGGCAGGAGTTCCGGCAAGGCCGAGAACTCGCAGCCCTGATCGGTCGTCAGTGTCAGGATCGGAATGCCGGTGTCGTCGTGCTGCCAGCGCGCCATGTGGCGCATCACTGCCGCCGCCGTGCCGTGCGGCACCCAGCCCAGGCGCACGTAACGCAGGGCGCGGTCGATCAGCACCACGATCTTGTGCGGCTCGTTACGCTTGCCGACGATGCTGTCGCATTCCAGGTGGCCGATGGTGTCACGGGTCAGCACCGCTTTGGGCCGCTCGTGGATGCTCTGCGCCCGGTAGACCCAGTCCATCTTGCCGGCCTTGCCACCGCGCTTCTGGCTGGCCTTGTAGTGGCGCAGCTGGGTGAGCAGGTGCGTCTTGCCGCTCCGGTGCAGGTAGCGGTAGGCCGTACTCGTGCTGGCCTCTAGCTTGAGATCGTGGATCGCCTGCTCGGGCGAGTTTTTGCGCGCGACCGCGTCCTCCAGCACCAGCCAGACCGTCTCCAGGTTTGTCGGATGGTTGGCGGCGCTGTTCAGGGCGCAGCTTTCGCGGTCTGCCTGAGCGGGGGCGGCGCGTTAGCGGGCGCGGCTGCCGCACCGGCCCA
>JANOKK010000527.1:0-2909 GCA_031419255.1 Betaproteobacteria bacterium | reverse complement strand
GGCGGCGTATCGACGCCGGTACTGAACATCGGAAAGTCAAACGATAGCAACCAGGCTGATACGTTGGGGCTGATGAGCGCACCGCCGAGCACGGTGCCGAAAATGATCGACACCACCGTGAGACCTTCGATCCAGCCGTTGCCCTTGACCAATTGCTCTGGTGGCAGCAATTCGGTGAGGATGCCGTACTTGGCAGGCGAATACATGGCCGCGCCGATGCCGACGATCATGTACCCCGCAAACACGATCCAGAAGCCACCGGTGCCGGAAAGTTTGATGAAGTCAAAAAAGAAAATGGCGAAGCAGCCGACGATCTTGATCGTGTTGGTGATGAACATCACGCGTCCCTTCGGAATCGCATCCGCAAACGCACCGACGAACGCCGCCAACACCACGTAGGAAACCGCGAAGCCCCACTTGACCATGGGGGTCATCCAATCCGGTCCATTGAGCATCTGGATCAATGCAATGCACGAGATGAATAGCGCGTTGTCGGCGAGCGAGGAAAAAAACTGCGCCGCCATGATAGTGTAAAAACCGCGTTTCATCGATTGGAGAGTGGGTTGGATCGCGCCTGTGTCATCCAGCGTCGTTGTTGTGAAATTGAAGGTGCCTGCATCTTAACCGATGCTGCCGTATGAGGCGGGCATTTGGACATCATTGCAGCATGCCTTTGAATTGGCTGTTCAATTGGGTGGTCGATTGGTTCAACCGTGCTTCGCTGCGCGCGTCGAGGCTCGGCTCGATTGGCGCGCCGTCCGGCCCATAAATGCCGCACAGGCCGATAAAGCAAAGTGCAAGCTGGGTTTTTTGCTTGGGCGTCATCGGACGGTCGCGCTCGAGCCGATCGCGAAATTGCATCATCGGCGATTTTCGCGGGCCGACGTAATCCTCGGGGTCGACTTGCCCGTAGATGAGAATTTCATCGAGGCGCGTAACCACGTCAACACGCGCCTTTTCCGCAGCCGAGAACCGTTGAGGGGTCTGATTGGCCCACCATACTTTCGGTAGCCGTTTCGCCGCCGCCTGCGCGGGCGTATCCAAAGGATTCGCGGTCAATGCGATCGGTAGAGTGTCGGGTGCCACCGGCGGTGTGGCCTGCGAAAATGCAGGCCCGGAAATCAAGGCCGCCAGCAAACTCACGGCACCGCCAATGCGCACGCCTACAACACTTCGGCCGCGTGATCGGCAAGCCGCGAACGTTCGCCGCGTTGCAAGGTGATATGGCCCGAGTGCGACCAATCCTTGAAACGATCGACCACGTAGGTCAAGCCGGACGAGCCTTCCGTCAAGTACGGCGTATCGATCTGCGCGATATTGCCGAGGCACACCACTTTAGTCCCTGGTCCGGCGCGGGTGATCAGCGTTTTCATCTGCTTTGGCGTGAGATTTTGCGCTTCGTCGATGATCAGAAATTTATTCAGGAATGTGCGACCGCGCATGAAATTGAGTGACTTCACTTTGATACGCGAGCGAATCAGATCTCGTGTCGCGGCACGACCCCAGTCGCCGGCTTCGTCGTCGGTGGCATTGAGTACATCGAGGTTGTCTTCCAATGCCCCCATCCACGGATTCATTTTTTCCTCTTCCGTTCCCGGTAGGAAACCGATATCTTCGCCCACCGGCACCGTCACACGGGTGATGATGATTTCGGTGTAAACCTTGAACTCAAGCGTTTGCATCAACGCGGAGGCAAGCGTGAGCAAGGTCTTGCCGGTACCGGCCTGACCGAGCAACGTCACGAAATCGACTTCGGGATCCATCAAAATATTCAGCGCGAAATTCTGCTCGCGATTGCGCGCGACGATGCCCCAAATATTATTCTTCTGGTGCGTGTAATCCTTCAGCGTTTTCAGTACCGCTGTCTTGCCTTCGTGTGCGGCGACTGACGCATAGAACGGTTTGTCTTCGTCCTGATAAACGAATTCATTCAAGCTCAGCGAGCTGACCAGTGGGCCTTTGATGCGATACAGCGTGCGGCCATGCTCTTGCCAGGATTCGATATCCTTGCCGTGCTTGTCCCAGAAATCCTTGGGCAATTCGCGCATGCCGGTGAACAGCAGATCGGTGTCTTCCAGCACCTTATCGTTGAAATAATCCTCGGCGGCGACACCGATCGCGCGTGCCTTGATGCGCATGTTGATGTCTTTCGACACCAGCACCACGGGGCGGCCCGGCTGCTCCGCTTCCAGCGCCCGCACCACGCCCAGGATCTGGTTGTCGGCCTTGCCGACCGGCAGGCCTTCAGGCAGGGTGATGTTGCGCAGGCGGGTCTGGAAGAACAGGCGGCCCTTGGCATCCTTGTTGCCCAGCTTGGCCAGCAAGATGCCGTTCTCGATCGCGTCGTCATCCGTGTTGGCCACCAGCGCGTCGAGCGTGCGCGAAATCTGGCGTGCATTGCGCGCCACTTCGGACATGCCCTTCTTATGGTCGTCGAGCTCTTCCAGCGTCATCATCGGCAGATACACATCGTGTTCTTCGAAGCGGAACAGGGATGAGGGATCGTGCATCAGGACGTTGGTGTCGAGCACGAACAGCTTGGTTACGCCGGTTTGATCGGCGGCGCGGCTGGTCGATGACTTGAGGGCGACCGGGACCGGCTTGTGCTTGGCCTGCGGTGGCGTTTGCGGCACGATCGAGGTCACTTTGGCGCGCGCTGGCTCGGACTTGGCGGCAGGTGGCGCGCTCGCTTTCGCCGGGCGTGCCGGTGCAACCGGTGCCGGTGCGACGACATGCTTGGCAACCGGCGTTTTCACCTTGGCAACGACGCCGACTGGCGCGCGCGGGGCTACCGTGGCTACTTTATGCGGCTGCGCCAGCGCAGGCGCCTGGGCCATTTCGGTGGCGGGCTTGCTACGATTTGCGCTCGGGTAATCTTTGGCCAGCAGCAAGGCGGCCGGCTTGGAGGG
>JANOKK010000526.1:0-6725 GCA_031419255.1 Betaproteobacteria bacterium | reverse complement strand
CTGGTGCGGTGTTTCAGGCATTTATGCCCGGAACGCCTCGCCATATATAGCGTTTGCTACCTCGCAATTCTAAATCTGCGCACCAACCCCACAAACGCCGCCACGTCTGCCTTTGCACTCGGCAGCGCGTCGGGCCGCGAATATCGTATCGCCACATACGCCTCCACCAATGGTCGCGCGCCTGCTAACAGCGCCGGGCGTTCACGTTCAATGCGTGCCAGCAAGTCCATCGGCCCCTCGTGCGGCGCGCGCGCAATTCCGGCTTTCGCGAGCTTCGCGCAGAATCGATCGTAGGCGGCGATCACTGGCGTTTTCCGGCTGACGTAAACTTTGCGCAGCAGCACCAGCGAAACCATGCCACCGGTCGCTAGAATCGCACCGATCAACCAAATCGCCAGTTGCCGCCAATCCATATTGCCGATGCCCAGCAACTTTTCGAATGCGTAACGCTGGCGCTCTTCGTTGAAGCCGACCACCCATTGATTCCACTGATTGTTCAGCGCGTCCCAAGTGAAGCCGACTTGTTTCAAAAAGCCGAAACGATCCGCTTGAATCAGGCCATTCAAGACACCTTGCGGGCCGAGCGCTTCGTTCATGCCGCGATTGATTCTGAGCGGCGAAACAGCAAACGTCGGATCGGCGCGCAGCCAGCCCAAATCAGGTAGCCAAATTTCCGCCCACGCATGCGCTTCAGATTGGCGCACCACCAATTGACGCGTGATCGGATTGATTTCGCCACCCTGATAGCCGGTGACGACACGCGCCGGAATACCCGCCACGCGCAGAATCATCACGAAGCTGCCAGCATAATGCTCACAGAATCCTTTTTTGGTATCGAACAAAAATTCATCGATCGGGTTTGCGCCGAGCCGTGGCGGCTCCAGCGTGTACTCGAATTCGCTGTTGTAACGCGCAAACAGCTTCTCGACCAGCACTTTGGGGTCGGGATTGTCATCGCGGAGTTTTTTGGCGTAGGCGAGGGTGCGAGGATTCAAATTTTCATCGACTTGCAAGTAATGACGAAGATCTTCTGCTCGCAAATCGGTGCCGACTTGGTAGCGCAGGATTGATGCCATCTCGTAGGCGCGCAAGGTGCCCACCAGCGTGGTCGAGCGCAACTGATAATCGGCCAGCAAAAACGAACCCGGCGGCGTTGTGGTTGGCAAATCCAGCGCGAACAGCCAAGGTTTGTTGTGCGGTTGCAATGTTACGCGATAGCCAATTGGCGGCGACTGACCGATGTAATTGAGGCGCGGCGCCTGACGCACCGGAACCATTTTCCACGAGCGACCGACCTGCTGGCCCAGCACTGGCCCGCGCCAATAGAGATCCTGAGTATCCGGAACCGCCGAATTGAAATCGACACGAAACGCGACCGCATCCGAGAGCGAGAGTTTGCTGATATCGCCGGGTGTCATTTCATCCGAAAGCCCGCTGCTGGCGGAATCGCTGCCGGGCATGCGCCAGAGTGGTTGCGAGATACGCGGGAACAGAAAAAACAGCACCAGCATCAGCGGTATCGCTTGCACCAACAGCCAAAACGCGGGCGTGAGGCGCTCGCGAATAGTGGCCTCGGTATTGATGCGATTGAAGCCGACCAGGGTTGCCACAAATACCCAGACGCAGACCAACATGTATAGGCCCATCAAAATCGTCTGAGAATACAGAAAATTGGTCATCGCCAAAAAAAATCCAAGGAAAATCGCGATGACCACATCGCGCTTCATGCGCATCTCGAGCAACTTCAAACACAGCATCGCAATCAACAAAGTGACGCCGACTTCGCGACCGACCAATTGACGGTATTCAAGCCAGGCACCCGCCGATACGCCGACGGCCAGCAGCGCCATCATCCATCCAGCCGGCGTGCGCAGTGCGTGCCGCGCGATCCACCAGCGCGCACCACCTGCGATCACACACACCACGCTCACCCAGATGGGCAGGCGCGTCACATGCGGCGCAATCACAAATGCCATGGCGGCGAGCAACCAGGTGATATTGGCGAGGGTGAGGGCACCTTGATTAAGCATGAGGGCTACTCGTTCAAGCCATACAACGCGAGCGCTTCGAGGCATGCATCGCGATGGCGCGCGCCGGTCGATGGCCGCAGCGCTCGTTCGGGCAGTTTCAATCCATAAGGCACTTGCGCACGTTCGGCTTCCATCACCCACCAGGTCAAACGCGCGAGCCGTTGCTCTACGGGCAAGCCTTGCAAGGAATCAAAATCGAGCCAGAGATCGGCACTCGCGGTCGAGCCGAATTCTTTCACCAGCAAACCTTGGCCGCGCGCGAGTGCTTTCCAGGCGATTTGTCGCGGTGTATCGCCGGGTTTATAGGCGCGCAGCGATTGAAACTCTTCGTCGCCGCGCACGGGAACATTGCCTTGGCCGATCGCCCGCGCCTCAAGCGGGAGCGCGCCGGCACCGGGATCGGGTTTCGGATAGACCAAACAGCGCGTGCCGAAATCAACATAAGACCAAGCGTGAAATAGCCCGGTTGGATATTCCGTAAACAGTTCCACCCGTTCGCATTTAAGGCGTCCGCGCGCGGTGGCCTGCACCGGCAAATTCAAGGTTGTTGTCCCATGTATGCCGACGTCCACATAAACCGGCTCGGCCAACGCATTACGGGCAATTTTTGCACCGATGGAAAAACGCGGCATGCCGGGATTCGTGAACACCAGCGCGAAGTGAGCGATTTCGCCCGCAAATATCGGCTCGACCTTGCCGGGGCTGATAGAGAGCCGCGCCATATTGCGAAACGTATGCAGCATCGACATGCTGCCCATGCCGGCGAGCAGGAATGTGAGCAGAAAACCGAGCGACAGCCCATAATTGATTGAGCCGATCAGCAGCAGGATCAATACGAATGCGAAGAAATATCCGGTGCGCGTCGGTAGAATAAATATTCGCCGTTGCGTGAGCACCACCGGGGGCTGCTCGGGAAATCGCGCGCGAAAAATCCAGTCGGATATGCGCTGACGAAGATTGAGATCGAGGCTTGCCTGCATCACGGGTTGGGAGACAAAATGCTTTTGCCACGGATGAACACGGATAAACGCAGATAGAGCTCGGCAAAGACACC
Source organism: Betaproteobacteria bacterium (assembly GCA_031419255.1). GTDB lineage: Bacteria > Pseudomonadota > Gammaproteobacteria > Burkholderiales > Usitatibacteraceae > UKL13-2. Next base: position 3,641 of record JANOKK010000526.1, on the reverse strand, counting down.
GTTTGAGGAATAAAAAAAAGAATCCGTGTTCATCTGTGGCTAAAAAAGCTTCAAGGAATCGCCACCGCGCGAATCAATTCCTGTGCGGGATCGAGTACTTTTCCGTCGCCGTTCGAGACCGGGCGCAAACGATGTCCGGTCACCGCCGGGACGATGGTCTGCACATCTTCCGGCAGAACTTGCCGGCGGCCCGCCATCATCGCCCATGATTGTGCGGCGCGCAAAATCGCCAAGCCAGCGCGCGGCGACAATCCCATTTCAAAACGTGCCGAATCGCGCGTGTAATTGACCAGCGCCTGCACGTAATCGATCAACGCATCGGAGGCAAAAACCTGCGTGACACTCTTTTGCAGCGAAAGCAAATCCTCGACGGTCATGGCCGGTTTGACTTTGGCGATCAACTCACGACGATCCTCGCCCTTCAACAACGCCCGCTCAGCCAATTGATCGGGATAACCCAGCCGGATGCGCATGAGAAAACGGTCGAGCTGGGATTCTGGTAGCGGAAATGTACCGACTTGATGCGAAGGATTTTGTGTGGCGATGACAAAAAACGGCTCCGGCAGTTTCATCGTTTTGCCGTCGGCCGTGACCTGATGTTCCTCCATCGCTTCCAGCAACGCGCTCTGCGCTTTCGGCGAGGCGCGGTTGATTTCGTCGGCCAGAATCACTTGCGAGAACACCGGCCCCGCATGAAAACGAAACGTACTGGATTCACGGTCGAAAATGGACACGCCGACAATATCGGCCGGCAGCAAATCGCTGGTGAACTGGATGCGCTGATAGTGCAAACCCAGCAAGCTCGCCAGCACATGCGAGAGCGTGGTTTTGCCGACGCCCGGCACGTCTTCAATCAGCAAATGACCGCGCGCCAAAATGCAGCACATCGCCATGCGAATTTGCTGATCTTTGCCGAGAATGATTTCACCGGCCTTCGCCAGCACATCGGCCAGCGGGTTGTTTGCAAGCAGTTCTTTTTTGTCGAAAAGCATATCAGTCTTCTGAATGGAACAAGATTGGAATTCTACGCCGCAACCGCATCACCAAATCTTCGCGCTGACCATTGCGCGCGCGTCCCGACTGTGACACGCTTATATGCAATTCGATCCCGCGCAAGTGAAGTTCCCGCCAAAAAAACTTATGACCACCGCCTTCATTACCCACCCCGATTGCCTGAAGCACGAAATGGGCGCACATCATCCCGAGTGCCCGGCGCGCCTGCAAGCGGTATACGACGCGTTCGAGCAATCTGGATTGCTGCCGCAATTGACAAAAATTGATGCGCCGCTGGCGGAGCGGGAACACCTCGTCGCCGCACACGCGCCGGACTATGTAGACGCGATTTTTGAAGCGGCACCAGATCATGACTACGCCTACCTTGATCCCGATACCGCGATGAATCGCTATTCGCTCATCGCGGCGCGCCGCGCGGCAGGTGCAGTGGTCAAGGCGGTGGACATGGTGATGGCGGGTGAAGTCCGGAACGCTTTTTGCGCCGTGAGGCCATGCGGGCACCATGCAACGTTTGATCGCTCGATGGGATTCTGCATTTTTAATAATGTCGCCATCGGCGCGATGCATGCGTTGCAACACTACCAACTCGCCCGTGTCGCGATCCTTGATTTCGACGTGCATCACGGCAATGGCACCGAGGATATTTTTCACGCGGACGACCGGGTGATGCTGTGTTCCAGCTTTCAGCATCCGTATTACCCCGGTACGGGAGCGGACACCGGCAATACACACATCATTCCCACGCCGCTGGCCGCGCGCACCAGCGGAAGCCAATTCCGCGCGGCAATTGAAGCCACCTGGTTTCCCGCGCTGGAGAAATTTCAACCGGAATTCGTCATTATTTCAGCAGGTTTCGACGCGCATGCCGATGATCCGCTCGCCAGCCTGGAATTGCATGAGGACGACTACACTTGGATCACCGGGCGCATTCGCGACATTGCCGACAACTATGCGCAAGGCCGCATCGTTTCTGCGTTGGAAGGTGGATATAACCTGGGTGCATTGGGACGTAGTTCGGTGGCGCACGTGCGGGCGCTGATGTAGCCCTATTTCAAAAGTGCAATGTCATCCGCGTATCATGTCAAATATGCGCGAGATCAAGCGATTTTCCGCTCACAAAAGCCATGTCATCCTGAGCGAAGCGAAGGATCTCGTCGCACCCAGATCCTTCGCTTCGCTCAGGATGACACCGTTGTATTGACGGTTTTTTGATTGAGTTAGCGTAAAAGGGATCAAGCCCGGTGTTGACGTTAACAACAGTCGAGAATTGGCATAATTCCACGGTCGCACACTGGGTTATTGCCTAAGAAACAGCGTAATACAGAGGTAAACCCGGCGATTTTATTCGCGAAAAAACCGGTTCTGACGTAAAATGGCGGGCTGCACGCAAACTCCAAACAAGGGCACGAGAGGTGCCCTTGTTTTTGCGGGTTTTACTCGTTTGGTATCGCATAACTCCATGAATCACATACGTAATTTTTCCATCATCGCGCATATTGACCACGGCAAATCGACGCTGGCCGATCGCATTATCGAGCGTTGCGGCGGTTTGTCCTCGCGTGAAATGGAATCGCAGGTGCTGGATTCGATGGATCTTGAGCGCGAGCGCGGCATCACCATCAAGGCCCAGACCGCCGCGCTGAAATACACGGCGCGCGATGGCATCACCTATGACCTGAATCTGATCGACACCCCGGGACACGTTGATTTTTCCTACGAAGTATCGCGCTCGCTTTCCGCCTGCGAAGGCGCATTGCTGGTGGTCGATGCCTCGCAAGGCGTGGAAGCGCAGACGGTGGCGAACTGCTACACGGCGATTGACTTGGGCGTGGAAGTGACGCCGGTGTTGAACAAGATCGATCTGGCAAGCGCCGACCCCACAAGGGTGATGGAGGAAATCGAAGATATCATCGGCATTTCCGCCGTGGGTGCGGTGCAATGCAGTGCCAAAACCGGGCTTGGCATTGAGGACGTGATTGAAACGGTCATCGCGAAGGTGCCGGCGCCGAAAGGCTCGGTCGAGGCTCCGCTGAAAGCGCTGATCATCGATTCGTGGTTTGACAATTACGTTGGCGTAGTCATGCTGGTGCGAGTGGTCGATGGCGTTATCAAGCCGAAAGACAAGATTTTGTTGATGGCAACCGGCGCGCAACATCTGGTTGAACAAGTCGGTGTATTTACGCCGCGTTCACAAAACCGCGCAGAACTCTCGGCCGGCGGTGTGGGTTTCATCATTTCCGGCATCAAGGAATTGAAGGATGCGAAAGTTGGCGATACGGTCACGCTGGTCGATCGTCCCGCCGAAAAAGCATTGCCCGGTTTCAAGGAAATCAAACCGCAGGTGTTCGCCGGCCTCTATCCGGTGGAATCGAATCAATACGATTCCCTGCGCGATGCGCTCACGAAATTGCAGTTAAACGATTCCTCATTGCGATTCGAGCCGGAAACCTCGCAGGCGTTGGGCTTCGGCTTTCGCTGCGGATTTCTTGGTTTGCTGCACATGGAAATTGTTCAGGAACGTCTGGAGCGCGAATTCGATCAGGAATTGATCACGACCGCGCCGACGGTGATTTATCAAGTCATGATGCGTGGCGGCGAAGTGATTGAAATCGAGAATCCGTCGCGCC
>JANOKK010000525.1:0-4359 GCA_031419255.1 Betaproteobacteria bacterium | reverse complement strand
CTCGAGCGCCTGGACATGTACTACTGGCGCAATCAACCCGACCTGAGCGACTTGTTTTCGTTGCGCACCCGCGCCTACGTCGGCGTGCGCGCCAAAATGCGCGTCGTGCGCCGACTGTTTTCACCGCAATCGGAGAGCTACCAATATCAGCACGGAAAATCATGAGCGCCCTGAAATTGCCGGATATGTCGGTGGTGATTCCCTCGGTAAACGGCTGGTCGGATTTGCGCGGCGCATTGGATGCTGTTTATGCGCAGCAGGGCGGGGGCAGCATCGAGGTGTTGGTCGTTGAACGCGTGGGTGAGATGGTGCGTGCGGCCATACGGGATTCGTTTCCAAATGCAACGGTAATTGAAGTCGCGCCGCACGTGACTATCCCGCAAATGCGCGCCATCGCTTTCGACGCGGCACAAGCCGAGATCGTTGGCGTGATCGAGGATCATGTCATCGTGCCGCCTGATTGGGCGAGACGCATGCAAGACGCGCACGCGACGGGCGCGCAGGTTGTCGGTGGCGCGGTGGACAATGCCGCCACCGGAACCGTCGTGGATTGGGCGGCTTTTTTGTGCGAATACAGCCACTGCCTGAATCCGCCGCCCCATGGCCCCGCACCTTGGCTCACCGGCAACAACGTCACCTATCGCAAAAGCATGTTGCAACGCTTCCATAGCACCCTGCGCGAAGGGCGCTGGGAGGATGCATTGCACGACGCCTTTAAAGATGCGGGAATCGCGCTAATCAGCCGGCCCGATATCCGCGTTGGCCACAAGAAACATTACAGCGTCGGCGAATACACGTCGCAGCGATATCTTTACTCTCGCGCCTATGCGGCAATGCGCGTTCTGAATGCACCTATCATCAAGCGACTGCTTTTCGGCTGCGCCACGATTGCATTGCCGCCGCTGATTTACTGGCGGGTGATATCTGAAGTCATCAAATCCGGGCGCTATCGACGCGAGTTGTTTCACTCCCTGCCGTTGCTGGCGGTATTCGCGGTTTCTTGGGCATTGGGCGAAGCGATGGGTTATTGGTTCGGTGACGGAGGAGCGTTGGCGAAGGTTCGATAGACAAACGACGAGTGGTTCAGCAAATCGATGCCTCCCGATTATTTGACCCCGTTCGCCACCAGCCACCCCGCCTTTTCCACTGTCTCAAACCATAGCTGCGCCATGCGCTGCTCACCCTTCGCGGTGAAGTGGCACCAATCCGTCAGGAACTCCGGCGTACCTGGAATTCCCTTGGCCGATTCGGTCAGCGCAATACCCTCGGTGCGTGCAAGATCGCGAACCATTTCGTTATAGACAGGGAAGCTGCGGCGTATTCCCTCCGGTCCGATATTTTCAAACCAGCGTCCAACTGCCGGCACACCCAGTTTGACTTCGTCTTCGCTGAATTGGCCAGGCAGTCCGGACTCATTCAGCCCATGCACAAACGTGCCGATGGCAACCTTCAATCCGGCGCGGCGTGCATCGTCGATGAGTCCGGAAACGTTGCTCTTGAGCATGCGAATTGCCGCGACATCGACATCATCGCGCTTAGATTGCGAAGATCGGCTGAACAGATTCATGCGCGAGCGAATTTCCATCAGCACATATGAAAAATCGACCAGCCGGTCAAAGCGCCCCGGTGGCGCGATGCTTAATCCCCGCCCGTATACCAGCTTGGTTTCGACGTCGGGCACCCAGGACCAATTCAGGTCATTGTTGCCGTGATAAATCAGGATCGCGTCCGGTTGCAGACGTGAAATGCGCAACATGAAATTGATCCGCTGTTCGATCGAGGTGTAGCCTGGCACACCCGCATTGACCACTTCGATTGGCCGGCCCGGATACGCCGATCGCAGCTTCGCTTCCAGCAGCGCGGGCCACGCATGCTCATGGGAAACCGCGCCTTTCCAGCCGAACGTGGACGATTCCCCCAATGCGAAAATGCGAAACGTGCCTGGCGGTTTGGGCATCTGGATTTCGGGGCCGCGAAATCCCAGACTGTTGACGTCGACACTAAACGGGCCAGACTTGAAGCGGATACCCGGTATCAGTGCGCTGCGCAGATACGGATTGCCGTCGGCGTAACTGGCCGACCGGCGCGGCATATATCCTGCATATTGCTCAAGCAGCCTTCCCGCGATCTCACCCAGCAGAAACACGCAAACGAGCGGCACGACGAGCACCAGCAGCTTCGTCTGGCGCGACCAACGGGCCCCCGGTACATACGTTGCACTATTGGCAGTATTTTTCATTCGCGACCATATCGATTGCATTCGGAAAACGTTGTGCCACTAACGTGTCACTGACCGAGGGGCCTTTGACGCGTATTCTCGGTCGCCTTACCAACGAGCCCAAAGGACAAGCCTCCATCGCGGACATCACAAAATTTCATCACTCAACTTGCAAGGGAGTCTATCAAATACACAACGACGCCGTCTGCCAGAAAACGGATCGGTTGAAACTGTTCATGCGCAACTTGCGAGAAGTGGCGGACCGCTTTGCTGATTGCTTGGATTTCTCGGGGCACCAAGTCGCGAAGGCACGCAGGTACAGACGGCACAGATTGCGACCGGCTATGGCGCTGACGGTTTGAAACGTCCGGTTTTCGACGGGAACAAGCGGTCGCGCAATGCCAATGAAGGCTTATCCAGCAGAATGCCGAAGGGCACAGCAACCGCCAATGCCATCAGGACGTAAAGTACAAATGCGCAAAGCCAGCGAAGCTCCGGAGGCAACCCCGCGAATGCCCCGGATTTCAGTAACGCGGCCACCGGTCGGGTTGCATCGATGTGCCACAAATACATCGGGTAGCTAAAATAACCAATGAACGCGATGGCGCGTGCGACATGACTGTTCAGCCACACGCCAAGCCGGCCCGCACCAACCTCGGTGTAAATCAGAGCGAGCAAAAAACATCCGTATGCCACATAGAGCATCACAAAACCCAGTGGTCCCACCATCCTGCTTCTGCCGATGACCAGCGCGGGATACAGCAGCAGCAAAACCGTTCCGAGAAAAATCAGTTTTCCCCGGTGCCTTGCGGCGAACGCCAGCTGTCGCGGTTTGAAATGATAGAAATACGCCAGCATCACGCCGAAGAAGAGGGAATCGATACGCAGGTGTGTGGCGAAATGCGGGTTATAGGGTTGGCGGTCGGCATAGGCAAATACCCTGAACAGCGCGCACAGAATGAATATGCTGGCCGCGACATACGGCAGTGCCGGTATCGAGGTAAATTTTGACCCCTTACGCGAAGTCAACAACAAAAGCAGAAAGGGAAGCGCAAGGTAAAAATGCTCCTCAACGGCCAGGCTCCAGGTATGTGCACGCGGCGAGCCAAAATAGTTCTGCACATGTAGCAAGTTCGGCAACAGCGTCCGAACGCTGCCGAAAAGCGATTCACGGTCGATGAAAATAAGCCAGAGAAAAACAAACCCAATGAAAACGAAGTATGAGGGCCAAATTTTGAATCCGCGGCGTATCAGAAAGCGGCCCACATCGAGATGCCCCGTGTCGCGCAATTCTTTGAAGAGCAGCCCACCGACCAAAAAACCACTCAGCACGAAAAACAGATCCACACCGGTCGGCCCCAAGTGGCGCAAGTAACTTAACGCTGGTTGCAATGAACCTGAATCCTTCGGGCCGACGAGATTGTGCGTGAACAGCACCAGCAGGATGGCGATGCCGCGAAGTATGTCGAGCTGAACCATTCGCGTACGGTCGCGTTCCATCGAAACCCAGTTGCCGAACTTCACCGTGATCCTCGATTTTCTTGATCGTTGAAAACCCGCATGGCGACGGACAGGAGATTCAATCTCCGCGGTGCAAGTATCACAGCCGATGGCAAATCCGGCAAGCGCCCGCGAGCCGATCCTGCCTCAAGTGCCCTTGGAAAAAATGGTTCAGGATATCAATCGAGTACGAACAGTGCGGTCGACCCGACGGTTATTTGATCCGTCGTCAGGCCATCGACTCAGGGGTGTCGCTGGTCACGGATTTGCAGTTGGCCCACGCCTTCGTCGAGGCACTGCGTTGGCGTAACCCATCGGAACTCGCAGTCGTTGCTCTCGAAGACTACGTCGTGCGCAGCTCACCGGTCGCGTAACGTGAAGCACGCGGTTTCGTTCATTCCATGCCTTTCCGCAAGGTTCGGATTTGCCGATGTCTATCCGCCGATGGCACAGATTTCACAGACAAGAGGCGCTGCTCCAGGCATCCGCATGACTCTCAATCTGTGCAATCAGCGAAATCTGCGGATCGAAGGGGAAATGGGGACATTCTGGTTTTCGGGACGACCAGAATGTCCTCTTCTTTCAGCCGTCTGACGGTATGGCTCAGGCCACCGGTTAATGGGGACACTTGTTGTGGCTGG
>JANOKK010000524.1:0-5722 GCA_031419255.1 Betaproteobacteria bacterium | reverse complement strand
GCTGCGGCAGGCGTGATCTCGGCGCACGTGATTGCCATGTTCGCACCGGCATTTTTCACCGGCGCATTGATCGCGCGATTCGGCGTCTTCACCGTGATTGCCGCCGGCATCGTCATCGAAGGAGGATGCGTGGTGATCGCGCTATCCGGTATTGATGTCGCCCATTTCTGGTGGTCGCTGGTGCTGCTTGGGCTCGGCTGGAATTTCATGTTCGTCGGCGGCTCGGCCTTGCTCACCGAAACCTATCGTTCCAACGAAAAAGCCAAGGCGCAAGGCGCGCACGATTTCATCGTCTTTTGCGTGACCGCGATGTCGTCATTCGCCTCCGGCGTGCTGGTGAATACCGCCGGCTGGACGACACTGCAATGGGCGGCGACGCCGTTTCTGGTGATTTGTGCCGTGGCGTTGGCGGTGGGGTGGGCCAAGCACGGGCGAGCCGCGCAACACGGTGCCGTCGGCTGACAAAGGGTCACTGCGCGCGGCACTTACGTCGGCACGCGGTTGCCGAGCCAACAATCGCGAAGGGCAATGTTATCCGCCCGCTTTGATGTCCGCCGCCTTCACCACTTTTCCGTAGCGCGCCAGATCGCGCTTGATCTCTTCCGCAAATTTTGCGGCGCTGCCCGGTGTGGCGGCGATACCGAGAGTTTCAAGTCGCATGCGTGTCTCGGGATCGTTTAGCACGGCGTTGAGTTCGCTGTTCAATTTATCGACAATGGGCTTCGGCGTTTTCGCAGGAGCCATAATGCCGACCCACGAGTTGATGACGAAATCGGCAACGCCGCTTTCGATAAAGGTCGGTACGTCGGGCAAGGACGATGAACGTTGCGCGCTGGATACCGCAATCGCGTTGAGCTTGCCCGCCTTCACGTGCTGCAACGCGCCCGCGACAGCGGTGTAAACCAATGGCACGCTGCCACCCAGTACATCGATCAACGCTTGTCCGCCGCCTTTGTAGGGAATATGCACGAGGTTTGCGCCGGTTTGCTGTTTGAGCAATTCACCCGCGATATGCGGTGTGCCGCCAGTGCCGGAGGTACCGTAGGACAATCCGGTCGCGAGCGACTTTGAATGCGCGATCACTTCGCGCAGCGTGCGCGCGGGCACCATCGGGTTTGCCACCAGAATCAATGTCGCATCGCCGATCTTGCCGATGGCGGCGAAGTCCTTTTCGGTGTCGAACGGGATCTTGTCGAACACGTGCGGATTGATCACCATTGTGCCATCGAAGGCAAGCAACAAGGTGTAGCCATCAGCATCCGCTGTGGCGGCCAGTTGCGTACCGATATTGCCCGATGCACCGGGCTTGTTCTCGACAATGACTTGCTGGCCGAGGCGCTTCGAAAGTTGTTCCGCAATCAGGCGCCCGCTGGTATCAGTGACGCCACCCGGGGTGAAGGGCACCACCAGTTTGATCGGCTTGTTGGGATAGCTGGCGGGAGATTGCGCCATTGCGGCGGGAAGTGCTGCTGCAAGTGCGAGCAAAGTGATGGCGGCGCGCGAAATAATTCGCCTGAGCAAACGAACCGCATCGCAGCGCACAGAAAAGTTGAATTTGACATTCGATTTCATGATCATTGCCGCATCCTTTGTATAGTGTTTCACTATCACGGAAAGTCCATCGCAACTATTCTACGCATTGAGCAACGCGGATTGCGTGGGGCGATGAACATTGCGCATTCTTTGGCAGACGACGTCACGTTGCTTTGCGATTCCGTGGCGGCCCAGGCAGGTTTCCGCCGGACTACATAGGCTGGAGAGCCGCGTCAGTGCTAGGGTTCCGGCGCTTTCACATCAAGTTCGCCAGCCGCGCGCTACTTTGCCGCAGGTAGCGGGTCACGTAAGGTCGCCGCCGGCGTGATCGTTCCGTCCTTGCAAACGTGACAGCAACGCGTACAAGGCCAGACGCCACGTTCGCCCGCACCGTAACTGACGCGCGCGGTCACTCTTTCCCGCCGCTCGCCGCCGGGACCCACGACTTCGCCCGAAGCGGACTGCGTCACCATCCAAGCACCCCAGCAAATCTGTTCGCCTTCCTCGCAGGTGATCTTGACTTGTTGCACGTCGTTGCCGGGTCGCATCGAATAGGCCTTGGTTTTCGATGGCCATTGCTGCAATGACTCGCCGCGCGAAAACAGCTTCATGTTCATCGCGCGCTCAGTGTCGTTGATCAATTGAAATGTCAGCTCGGCGGCATCAGCGCTGTGGTGCGTTGCGCTAATCAGGATCAATGCGAGACTGGCGGCAAGTTGCAGGAAATGCTTCATGTTGTGCCTTGAATGTTGAGAGTGAGGCCGAGAGTTATGGCAACGTATTTTTTTCGTGTGCTTAAGGCGCAGGCCGATCAGAAAGCGTGCCGAGAAACGCCACCAGATCCGCGATTTCCTGATCGTCGAGCGCCAGCGGAATCAATTCCGAACCGATACGATGACCGCGCACGCCATTGGCAGAAACCACTGGTGGCGCGGCCTCCGGTGCCTTTACATAATGGCGTACGACCTCGTCGAGCGAGGAAAATTGTCCTGCGTGCATGTACGGTGCGCGCGTCGCAACGCCACGCAAACTGGGCGTTTTGAACGCGCGCCGCAACGACGGATCGTGGACGACAATGTATTTAAGTTCGCGGCAATCGGCGGGTTTCGCGTCGGAAAAAGGCCCGAGGCAATTGAAGGGATCGCTTTGCACCGTGAGTGCGCCTTGCTCGCGTCCGGCATCGGGCATGGCGGCGTCAAGCGGCGGCACGCGCGTGCTGTGAAAAAAATGATCGGTGAAGAGCGGGCCATTGTGGCAACTCACACAACGACCCTTGCCGATGAAGGTGCGCAGGCCGCGGATTTCGGCGGGCAACAATGATGCATTCGCATTCGTCGCACGCGCGCCGTGCATCTGTGCGTCAACGTAACGATCGAATCGCGTCTCGCGGTGGCGCAAGGTTTTCTCGAACGCGGCGATCGCTTTGCCGACATTGGCGAACGCTCGCGAAATCGCGTGCTGAGTTTTTGCATCAAGTGCTTTCCATGCCGCGATGTCGCGCGCATCGCCGAGCGGTCCGGCATCGGCGGGAACGCCGGATAGCATTGGCAGTGGGCCGAACAACGCTTCGTACTCACGCCGATAATGCTGGTGCAATACATGGACGACACGCGCGCGATTGCCGCCGAATTCATTCGCGTCCTCGAATGGCGCAAGCGCCTGCGACCAGAGGCTATCTTTGCGGCCATCCCAGAAGAACCACGCATTGTGTCCGACGTTGGCGAGTGGCTGCGTACGGCGCGACGTGACATTGAGCCCAACGCCGCGCGCTTTGCCATCCTGAAATTGTTTGTCTGGATCATGACAAGTTGCGCATGAAATACGCTCGTTGCGGCTGAAGCGCGGCTCGAAGAAAAATTGCTTGCCGAGTTCGATTGCGGCGGGATTTTTTTCAATCGCGTTGGATGGGTCGGGCGGCGGCGCGGGCAACTGGTTCAATCGAAAGGAAGCCAGCAGCGCGAGTTCGTTCTTGTTCCAATCGGCGCGCGGAGCCTCCGTGTGGGCGAGCGGACACGCAATCAGACTCGTGGCGAGAAGTAACCTACGACCGAATTTCCGCAAGGCGAGCGTGCGAACCGTTGCGCGAGACTGCGCAAAACTTCCCGACATCGATCAACTGCCGCCCGAAGGCAACCCAAGGAGGTAGTTGAAAGTCGTCACGTCGGATGCAGGCACCTTTTGCACGGCGACGTAGATTTCCCACCAGCCGCTCATGTTGAATTTCACGCCTTCGACCAAATACGTTCCCGGCGAAATTTCTTTGGTCACCGAGGGCCGCGTCGGCAATCCGTGACCATGCTCTGGCATGCCGGCATTCAGGTACACCAGCGCGTCGGTGAGCGGCTCGCCATTTGGCGTCGCAACCTTGATTCGCCACACGTGGAATTGTTGAAGCTGGATAGCGTCAGCCGGCGGCACCAGCGTGATCACAAATTGCTTGTCAGGCGACATGCGCGTGAGGGAGAAATCGAGCGCGGGCGCGGAGCCAGTCGTCGAGGGCATGCCTGCACAGCCGCACAACTTAAGCATGCATGCAGCGAGTGCTGCCACAAGCATGCGAGACGTAATCACCGAATCGACAAGCGGGAATGACATCGGCATCAATTCATGTGGATGGCGAAATTGAATTCAGCGAACCTTGATCTCGACTCGCCGGTTTCGCGGTTCATCGACGTCATCCGCCGTGGGAATCAAGGGTTCGCGCTCGCCGCGCCCGACAGCGATGATGCGTGCGGGCGCAACGCCGTTGGCGATCAGCGTGTCGCGGATGAAGGCGGCGCGCTTCGCCGACAACGCATCGTTGGCTTCTGCGTTGCCGACACTGTCGGTGTGCCCGGTGACGACAATTTCGGCGGCAGGCCGGCCCGCCAATTCGCGCGGAATCGATGCAACGACCGTCAACGATTCGGCCGTCAACTCGTTGCCGCCCGTCAAGTAATACACCACAAACACTTTGGGCGCGGCGGGTGTCGCATTGATCACATCGGCGTAGCGCTTGGCAACGGTATCTGCATCGGTTTTTCCCACGACCGTATCGCGCGCGGAGACAACCGCCTCGGCATAGGGTGCCGACAGGACGGCGCTGCCGGATTTTCCGCGACCTCGATCGCGGTCTGCTTGCCGCTGGCATCGGGCAACAGCACGATGCGCTCGGGCGTCGCGCAGCCGACGCAAACAATCATTGTAGCGGCGGCAATAAAGTGTTTGGCATGCATCATGGTGTGGGCACCTCGACGATGAAATCGGTGCCGCGCACGCCGATGGCGGCGTTCGGCGTGGAGATGCGCACCGAGCCCGGCGATTGTCTGGCGATGAGACCGGTGACCATGCGCAACGTGCCGGAAATTACATTCACGCCGAGCGCGCCCGCCTGGGTGGTGGGATTGAATGCGAATTCTTCAATCGTCAACGCGCTGCGCGGGCCGACTGAAAGCAGGGTGTCGTCACCGAAGGTAACGCCGACGCTGCCCGTACCATCGGTCACGATACGATCCCTGGCCTCGACCGAATCACCGACCCTAATCGGAATCGTCTGCGCGCCGCGCTGCAATTGCGCACCGCCGCGAACCGACTTGACAGTGCCCGCAGATTCGGCGGCGAACAGCGTACCGCTGGTGGCGAAAGTGGTGAGAAACAGCACCTGCAATATTCGGCCCATCATAATTTGTGTCCCTTGTGGATTGGCGGTGTGTGGCTCGCGATTGCGTATGAATCATTTGAACAGTATCTTGCGTGTGCTGCAACTCTGCGAAGTGAGCGGAAGTTTCGGGGGGCAGCGAACTGATGTGGGCTTGCGCGGTATGCGAAGGCTGCTTTTCTCGACGCCAACCTTGATGTGCACTTGTTCAATTTCTCAAACGTTAGTGCTGTCATCCTGAGCAACGCGAAGGATCTCGTCATGACAAGATCCTTCGCGTTGCTCAGGATGACATTGCAATTTTAAAATCGACGTGGAAAAAATTTGGGAATTTCCGTTGTCATCCTTGCGCCTGCGAGTGGATGACGGGCGATTTCAAGGCATTAGTAACACACAGCAAACACTAGCACTGGCGGGGTGTTCAGAGCATTATTGTCTCGAAAACCTTATGGATACTAGAGTTTTGCCAATGCCTACTCCATTTACCTTCAATTTTTCGTCATTCCGGCGAACAACCACAAGGGTTGCGCCGGGCCGGAATCCAGCCCGTCG
>JANOKK010000523.1:0-6746 GCA_031419255.1 Betaproteobacteria bacterium | reverse complement strand
GAGCTGGGTCTGATCGTTATCCGCAATCATCAGCTGCCACGATTAGCCAAGTTCCGCACCGAGACCGTACTCGAAAATGGTGTATAGCACCACCGAAAGCAATCCGACCAGAAGTTGGATTTGCGTGGTGCGGGCCGCGAGCCAGCGTGCACTCCACCACGATATTAAAGTGATCAGCGCGATGGCGATAAGCATTCCAATTTCATGCGCACGGCGATCACCTAGATGCGGTGCGATCCAGAGTTGGCGGATGGTTCCGTTCACCGATTCCGCGACAACGATGAGCAGCCACACGGCAATGGCTTTTCCCCAATTCATTGCGTGACGCCGTTTGTGGATGCATTCATTTCAAACCCCCATGATTATTCAAGTTCATCTCTGCCTCAATTTGCTCAATTGACTTGCCCATGCGCCTGAGAAATAGCCAATTTCACAATCTCACGCTGCACCTCCTCGTCATGCCCGACCCACAAGTGCCCACCTTGCTCGAAGCCGATGAATCGCGCACCGGCAATCTGGCTTGCCGTGTACTGGGCATTGGCAAAGGTGCCGTATCCATCGTCGCGCGCACTGATGATGAGCGTTGGCACACGAATTTTCTCCAGCGCATAGCGTTTCAGGTTCTTGGTCACGATTGCCTCATGGCGCAGCCCTTGCGCGCGAATGGATACCGGCAGGATGCCGTCGAGCATCGCATTCACCCGCGTCTGTTCCTGCGGACTGGCACCTGCCACTTGTTCGGATGGCGTGGCCAACACCGATTTGATGACTTGCTCGCGTGCAACGTGCAACGCGATCCAGAACACAAAATCCGACCCGACCAGCCAATTGAGCGCCCTATCGGCCAATGGCGACAACGGCGCGACGGAATCCTCGACGGTGGCTGGTTTGTAGGCGACAGGCACCAGCAGCACGAGCGCGGAAACTCGATCCGGATGGCGAATCGCCATTTGCATTGCCGACAATGTGCCCGCCGACGCGCCGACCACAGCCGCGCGTCTTATGTCGAGCGCATCGAGCAGGCAGGCATGGGCGTCGGCCTGCGCTTCCGGTGATGCATCGGCAGGCATCGGTGTGCGCAGATAGCCGAATCGCGACATGGCGATGACGCGAATTCCGCGATGCGCCAACTCACCGGCGAACGCCATGCCTTGGTCGTGCCCGCCACCACTGCCGTGAACCACCAGCAACGGCGCACCGCTGCCCGCCTCCTGATATTCAATTTCGCCACATCGTGTCTGCACCAATACGCCACCTTGTGCGGCACGCGCGGCGGCGATCTTGATATCGCGATCAAAGCGCCAATCGATGTAGATTGCGGCGACCAATATTGCCAATGCGACGATGCCCAACACAATTTGTCTGCGAGTCAACATGAGACGCTCCGCGCGAAGTGGGTCAGGCGGAAACAGTGGTCGAATTGGCGTTCGCGCGTGGTCTTAGGGCCGCCATGAGACGCGGCCTATCGAGCAAGCAAGCAAAGTTCTGCGAAGTTCCTGCCTCTATTGGCTAGCGTAGTCACGGCGAAGACTACCCGATTTGATGCGAATCAAACGCGCGACAAATCATCGCGCCGCGCCGGGGTTCATGTTGCCCGCGAGATGGGCGACGACTCCAAAAAAAGAAGCCGACGATTGCGCGCTACGCAACCGCCGTCAACATTTCGCCCAATACGGAGACGATCTGCTCGATCTGTTTTTCTTCAATAATCAATGCAGGCGCAATGGCGATATTGTCCGCCGCCGTACGCAACATGACACCTTTGTCATACGCTTTCAGCAAAGCGTCAAACGCGCGCGCGCCAACGGCACCGGGCCGCGATTCGAGCTCGATTGCGGCCACCAGGCCGTAGCTGCGGATATCGATGATGTGTTTCGTGCCTTTCAGTGCATGCACGGCTTTTGCAAGTACCGGCGCCATTTGCCGCGCGCGTTCAAACAACGCTTCGTCTTCGTACAGTTGCAACGTGGCGATCCCCGCCGCGCAGGCGAGCGGGTGCGCGGAATAGGTGTAGCCATGGAACAATTCGATCGCCCCCGGTGCGCCGTTCATGAACGCGTCATGGATCTCACCGGACACCAGCACGCCGCCCATCGGCACGGTGCCGGAAGTAACGCCTTTGGCGAACGTAATCATGTCCGGCTCGACGCCAAACACGTCAGCGGCAAACGCGCCACCAAGCCGGCCAAATGCGGTGATCACCTCGTCAAAAATCAGCAAAATGCCGTGCTTTTTGGTGATTTCGCGCAAGCGTTGCAAATAGCCCTTCGGCGGAAACAGCACGCCGGTCGAGCCTGCCATTGGCTCGACAATTACCGCCGCAATCGTCGACGCATCGTGCAGTGCGACCAGCCGCTCCAGCTCATCGGCCAAATGCGCGCCCCACTCCGGCAAGCCGTCGGTATAGGCATTCTCTTTCAGGTTGTGGGTGTGTTGCAGATGATCGACACCGGCCAGCATGTGGCCAAACATCTTGCGGTTGGCCACCATTCCACCGACCGAAATGCCGCCAAATCCGACGCCGTGATAACCGCGTTCGCGACCGATCAATCGCGTGCGGGCACCTTCGCCCTTCACCCGTTGCCAGGCAATCGCAATTTTCAACGCCGTGTCCACCGCCTCGGAACCGGAATTGCAGAAGAACACGTTTTGCATGTTCGACGGTGCGATATCGATGATGCGGTTGGCAAGCTCGAAAGCCAGTGGATGCGCAAACTGAAACGGCGGGCAAAAATCCAGCGTTGCCGCCTGTTTCTGAATCGCCTCGACGATCGGCTTGCGGTTGTGTCCCGCGTTACAGCACCAAAGCCCGGAAAATCCATCGAGGATGGTCTTGCCTTCATCGGTCTTGTAATACATGCCGTCCGCACTCGCGAGCAAGCGCGGCGCGGCTTTGAAATGCCGGTTCGCCGTGAACGGCATCCAGTACGCCCCGAGTTGATCAGGGTGCAGGTGAATTTGGTCAGAGGCGATGGTCATGATGGATTCCGGATGGCAGGCGAAACGCCAAGTTTAGCAATTCCCGCCGTGCCAGCGCGCAATTACTTTGGACGTTTCACCACTTGTGTTGCCAACTGCATCCCACCTTAATCGACTGACGCCGATTCAATGGACCCATGCACGAACCGCGCAAATTTACTTACGCAATTCAGGCCCGGCTATCGAGCCTGCGGAAAATAATCCCTTGATAATGGTGTGATGGGTTCGCCTTTGTCGTCACGCTTCTCGGCGGGCCTCGGCTCCGGCGGATGGGTCTCAATCGGGGCATAAATCGCCTTCTGCCATTGCTCGTCGCGAACGCGCTTGACCTTGTTCCACTGCGCGGTGAGCTTGCGGCTCTCAACTGTCTGATCTGGCGACATTGAAGCCGACAATTCCGTCGCTGCCGCTTTTGCGAGACGAATCGTTTCAGCCGTCGCGGGCGTTTCCTTTGACGCAGCCGCGAGGTTCATCCATTTCAGCGCTTGCACATTGCTTTGCGCGACACCTTTGCCGCCCCTGTACATCTGGCCCGTTTCAAACATCGCCCACAGCACGCCTTGCTCCGCCGATTTTTCCATCCACTCTGCCGCGCGCGCCAGATCCTGTTTCACGCCGGCCCCGTTGGCGTACATTTTTGCAACTTGATATTGAGCGACAGCATGCCCCTTGATGGCCGCTTGCTCATATGAAATCGCGGCGGTGCGCAAATCGCGCGGCGCGCCGGTGCCTTGCGCATAGATTCTGCCGATCATCGCCTGCGCGCCAGCATCTCCCTGCTTCGAGAGCGGGATAAATTTCAAAAATGCGCCATAGTAATCCTGCTTGAGATACGCCTCTTCGCCCTCGGCAAAACTTGCCCAGCTTGTGGCGGGAAACGCGACGCCAAGCGCCACGAAAACGATTGATAAATTTTTCTGCAAACGAACAAATTCCATTTCTTTCTCCTGATACGCCATCGAATCGGCGCGGTTAATCCAATCGCCGCTCAACCTGTGGATAACATGCCGATGGAGAGCGGCCCGACATTTTACCCGTGCAAACTGCATGCGCCGCAGCGCGCCTGAACATGTGGACGTACTTGGAATTTTTCAAGGGGTGAGGCCGATGGCACTCGGTTCAGTCCCTGACGTGCCGGGAAACTGGCAGTAGGATGGGTGGAGCGTAGCGATACCCATCGTCCTTGTGAGTAGACATGATGGGTAACGCTTCACTCCACTCTTGCTGCAAAACAGGCATCAAGGCATCAACCGAGCGCCATGAAGCGCTGACGCCGATTGCCGTATCACGGTCCGCTCCGACACGGCAATCCGCTGGGTTGGAGCCGAAAATGTACATCGCAAATAATCGACTAAAGTCTATATTTGGCGAGCCTTCACGGACGTTTTTGCCCCAAACGCCGCGCCAGCGCTTGTACTTCGGCACCGGCTTCTATTTACCCCACCGCTACACCGATCGTCGGTTGCTACCGCGCCGAAACCTTGATCGTCACTATCCGCTCTCCATCCTTTACTCGTTCACCCGGATAGACGATTACTTCGTCATTTTCTGCGAGCCCTGTAAGTACCTCGGTCTCAACGGCTGATCGTGACCCGGTCGTAACGGTTTTCAAGCGAGCGCGGCCGTTGTCGATGGCAAACGCCGCCCAGTCGGTACCGCGCCGGAACAAGGCTCCCGTGGGCACCTTCAGCGTGCGCGCGGATTGTGCGGTGACGATGCGGCCCTCAACGCGGAAATTGTCTCCGAGCGCGAGGCGTTCGTTCACAGGTGCCAAAATGTCCACGACCACGTTTACTCGTTGTTCCTCGACGCCAAGTGCCGAGAATTTGGTGAATGCCGCCGGCTCGACCAACTTCACTTTCGCGGCCAGCGGTTTGCCGCCACCCCACTGTTCGAGTTCTACCGGCGTTCCCGGCGAAATCACGGCACCGTCGCGCGAAAGCACGGTGATCACGGCCTCCAGATCGGCAGGGTCGCCGATTTCCATCAACGGCGTGCCGGCCGCAACCACTCGCGTACTCTCTTCGATCAAGCGCAGCACGCGGCCATTCGCGGGTGCGATGATCGGCGTCTGCGGCTTTTGTGTCGCGCCGGCCTTGCTCGCTGCACCGCCGGGCACAAAATCTGCCAATTCCGCTTCGGCCGCACGCAGAGCACTTCCTGCTGCCGTTTTTTCCTTCGCGGCAGATGATTCAGCAAAGCGTGCCGATTCGATCTCGCGCAATGTGACCATCTTGCCCGCAAATAATTTTTCGACGCGCAGCAAATCGGTTGCCGCAAAAATCTGCGCGGCGCGTGCTTTTTCAAGGTTCGCTGCCGCCGCATCGCGCCGGGCATCGGCCGAGGCGCGCCCGCGCGCATCGAGCATGGTAGAAGAAATCGGTTCGATCATAGCCAGCACCGTGCGCCCCGCTTCAACTGGGTCACCGACTTTCAGCACAATGCGCCGCAGATGCCCACCGACGGGTGCCGAGACCAGATAGCGTTGACGAATGCGTGTCTTGCCCTCTTCGGTAATGGTGGTTTGCAGTGGCCCCATCACCGCGCGCGCCGTTTCGACAGGCGTTGGCTTTGGCCACAAGCCGGCGATGATGAGCGCCAACAAAATGGTCGCGCCCGCATACGGCAACCAGCGCCGCTTTCGATTACCTGATCCCGCTGCGGGCCTGACAGGTGAAACGGTTTTGGTCGAATCGCTATTCGTCATGGATTCCATTTCTGGTCTATTCCGGCGCACGCAAGGCACCGATTAAATTGAGTCTGTCCAATTTTCGCAATACAAACGTCGCGGACGCAATCGATGCAATGGTCACAATGACGGCCGCGATCGCGTAATTTTGCGCCGTAAAGATGATCGGCAGGCGCACCGTCTCGGTGTTGACTTGTTGCAGGATGCCGATTGAAAAAACCGTGCCCAGCAAAAGGCCAAGCGGCACCGCGATCAGCGCCAGCGTCACCAATTCGATGATCAGCACCGCGCCCACTTCGCGGCGAGTAAATCCGATCACGCGCAATGTCGCCAGCTCGCGCGCGCGTTCCGCGAGAGATATCTGCGCGTTGTTGTACACCACCCCGAACGCGACCACTGTTGCGAGCACCAGATAAATGCTTTGCAGTAAATTGATACTGGCGGCGGTGGTTTCCTTGAAACTTTCTCGCAACGATTCCTTGATCGCCACCACGCTCACGCGCGGCGTGCTTTTCAAGGCCCGCAGGAATTCCGCGCGACGCGGACCTTCAACGACGAAACTGGCACCGGTGATGACATCGCCCTCACCCAGCAACCTGTTCAGCGCACCGAGTTCCATATACGCGGACAATCTGGCGAAGTCCTCAGACATCCCGACCAGCCGCACCGATCGAATCACCGGTTTACCTTCAAGCGACTCGACCCTCAATTCATCGCCGAGCTTCGCATTCAACAATTCCGCCAACTTGGCCGAAATCACCAGTCCGCCGGCGTTGATGCCATCCAGCCGGATTTGCCGGTGGCCCTCGCCAATCACGCGGTTGTGCAATCCATTCGCAGGCAAACCCTGCAAGCCGATTTGCCGGTGGATCGGACCGAAATGAATACGCACGAACGCGCTACGAAATGATTCGACTGCGATCGCCCCCGGCAATTGGCGCAGGTGATTCAACGTCTCCGCGCTGGCGGGCTCGATCAAACCGACCGTTATGTCCTGACGCTGCACCACATCCCACTGAAATTCGAGAATTTCGGCAACGCTATCGCGCAGGCAATTCGGCACAATCAAAATGCCGGT
>JANOKK010000522.1:0-2773 GCA_031419255.1 Betaproteobacteria bacterium | reverse complement strand
TTCATGTTCAACCTCATGGAGTGAATGGGTTCTAAAACCGTTCCAATCGATTGTATCGATCGCAACAAAGCGTGACAGTCTAGCCGCGGAATCAGCATTGGGCAAGTCTGCCCGTCCAGGCGATTCAGGTAATCTCGGTTTTGTTCACGACCGCTTTCCCGGCGCCGATCTTTGATTCCGTTCCGCTCCACAATTTGCGGATATTCTCCCGGTGCCGCCACACCAGCAACGCCACCATGAAAATCACCGCTGGCAGATACGCCGATTGGCCGAGGAAGTAAAAACAAAACAGCGGCGCCGTCAGTGACGCGACAATTGCCGCAAGCGAGGAATAGCGAAACGCAATCGCCATGGCGAGCCAAATCGCCAACGTGGCGAGCCCCATTCCCGTGTGCAGCGCAAGCAGAATGCCGGCCGCCGTTGCGACCCCCTTGCCGCCAAGGAATCCGAAAAAAACCGGAAACAAGTGGCCCAGAAAAACCGCCACCGCGACGCCAGCGATCACCGCGTCCGACAAATCAAATTCAACAGCAAACGTTTTCGCGAGCCACACCGCGAACCAGCCTTTACCGGCATCCCCGATCAAGGTCAGAATCGCGGCGAGCTTGTTGCCGGTACGCAGCACATTGGTAGCACCGGGGCTGCCGGAGCCATAGGTGTGCGGATCAGGCAAACCCATCGCCCAACTCACCATTACGGCGAAGGACAACGAGCCGATCAGGTAGGCCAAGATGATCGTTATCACGGAATATGTCATGCCCATACTCTACAATAGTTTCCATGGACACCATCTTCATCCGCGAGTTGCGCGCCGAGGCCTGGATCGGCATTTACGAATGGGAAAAATTGCGCCCGCAGACGCTGGATTTCAATCTGGAGATCGGCCTCGACACGCACCGCGCCGGCGAGAGCGACAAGATTCGCGACACGATCGATTACGGCAAAGTGGTCGAGCGCATTCGGGCGGATTTGAAAGACCAGCATTTCAAATTGCTCGAAGCGCTCGCCGAGCACATCGCGCAAGTGATCCTCCACGATTTCAACGCGACGTGGGTAAAAATCAGTGTGGCGAAAATCGCCCATATGCGCGGCGTGAAGTTGGTCGGTGTCACCATCAGCCGGTCGCGCGATGTGGTTGAGCCGTCGTAGTCGGTCGCAGTGATCAAATGGATTCTGCTGTTGGTGATCGCCGCGATCGTGCTCGGCTTATTGTCGCCGTATCTGGCGCGCATGGGGCTGGGCCGGTTGCCGGGTGATCTTCGCTTCAAGAAAAATGGCCGCGAATATTATTTGCCGATCACGAGCACGGTACTGTTGAGTTTGTTTCTGAGCTTGCTGGCGCGCATTATTTGATCATTCGACAAGCGCGGCCGACACCAGCGTGGCATTCACCAATCGCTGTACGTCGCTCGGCGGCAACCCGACCAGAAATCCGCGCTTGCCACCATTGATAAAAATTTTCTCGATGTCGAGAATCGATTTCTCCATAAACACCGGCATCGGCTTCCGCAAGCCGAAGGGCGAGCAACCGCCGACCAGATAGCCAGAATGCCGGTGCGCGTCTTCGGGCGTACACGGTGCCACGCGCTTCACGCCGATTTGCCGCGCAAGTTCCTTGGTACTCACTTTGCGGTCGCCGTGCATCAGGACGCAAAGCGGTTGGCGTTTGTCGTTTTCAAGAATCAACGTTTTGATGACGTCATGTTCATCCACACCCAAGGCCAAAGATGAGACGTTGGTACCGCCGTGCTCGAGGTATTCATAAACGTGTTCAGTGTAGGCGATGCCGTGTTGTTTCAGCATTACGGTCGCGGGGGTTTCGGAGGGTTTGGTCATAGTTTGTCGAATAGCTGAACACTATTGCGTGCATCAGGAACCAGCACGGGCGCGCCTTCTGAGGCAAAAAGTCGTGAAACGCCGCGCCAGTGCTTGAGTCTAACGTTTCTACCCCAAAATAGAGCCTTTCCAATTCCAATAACATGTCAAAAAGTTAAATGTCATCCTGAACGAAGTGAAGGATCTCGCCATGACCAGATCCTTCACTTCGTTCAGGATGACATTTAACTTTTTGACTGAGAAATGAAATAGCGGCGCGGATGTCAATTCGTTTAGCGCTGTTGATACGAAGCCTTTTCCGCTACCCACGCGGATGATGTGCCGCATGAATTTTCTTCAATCGTTCCCTCGCGACATGCGTGTAAATTTGCGTCGTCGTGATATCAGCGTGACCGAGCAGCAATTGCACCACACGCAAGTCCGCGCCGTGATTGATGAGATGGGTTGCGAATGCATGCCTGAGCGTATGCGGCGAAATTGGCGCGTGAATGCCTGCGGTCAACGCGTGGCGTTTGATCAAGTGCCAGAACATCTGCCGTGTCATCGCGGCCCCGCGCGCGGTGACGAATAAATCGTCCGACTTTCGTCCATTGAGGATATCGATTCTCGCGCCGGCGAGATAGTGCTGCACCCGGTCGGTTGCGGACTCGCCGAGCGGCACCAGGCGTTCCTTCGAGCCCTTGCCCATCACCCGTACCACACCCATTTCCAGACTGAGCTGGCCAACTTTCAGCGTTACCAGCTCGCTTGCGCGCAGGCCAGAGGCGTACAGCATTTCCAGCATTGCCTGGTCGCGAATACCGAGCGGTGTGTGCGCGTTGGGGGCCGCAAGCAGGGAGTCAACATCGGCTTCCGAAAGGGATTTTGGCAGCGCGCGCGTGAGCTTCGGCGACTCGAGCCGCGTCGCGGGATTGTCCGCGACGATTTTTTCGCGAAC
>JANOKK010000521.1:0-3893 GCA_031419255.1 Betaproteobacteria bacterium | reverse complement strand
CCGCAGAATTCGCGCGAGGAACCGATGTCAAGCACACGCACTTCATCGCCGTATTTTTCACCGAACAGCATGGTGGCACCGGTTTTTTGCGCCTCTTCAATCGGCATCACGCGTGCGAGAGTTGCCGCGTTCTTCAGAATTTCGGCATTGACGATAGCTTCGACCTTGGCAATTTCATCAGCGCTCATCGGCGAGTTGTGCGCGAAGTCGAAACGCGTTTTGTCGGCATCGACCAGCGAGCCTTTTTGCTGCACATGAGAACCCAGCACATCGTGCAGCGCCTTGTGCATCAGATGCGTGACGGAATGGTGACGCATGGTGCGCTGACGTTGCGGCATATCGACTTCGGCGGCGACGATATCACCGAGCGCGATCTCGCCCGTGGTCACCGCACCAATATGGCCGAACACATCGGCCTGAATTTTTTGCGTGTCGCGCACCTGAAACAAGGTAAGGCAGGTGCCGCCTTTCGTCAGTTCACCGGCATCGCCGACTTGCCCGCCGGATTCCGCGTAGAACGGCGTTTTGTCGAGCACCACGATGCCTTCGTCGCCCTGATGCAAACGCTCGACCGGCGAACCACCGCGATACAAGGCCACCACGCGCCCTTCTTCGGAAAGTGATTCGTAGCCGCGAAAATTGGTTTTGACGCCGCTATATTCGAGCGAAGTTCCCACTTTGAATTTCGAGCCGGCACGCGATCGCTCCTGTTGCTCGGCCATCGCACGCTCGAACCCCGCCATATCAACTTCAAAGCCGCGTTCGCGGCCAATGTCGGCGGTGAGATCGATCGGAAATCCGTAAGTGTCGGAAAGCTTGAATGCCGTGGCACCATCGAGCCGTTTCGCATCCAATTGCAGCGCGGCACCGAGAATTTCCATGCCCTTCTCCAGCGTCTCGCCGAAGCGTTCCTCTTCCTGCTTCAAGACCGCCATCACGCGATCGCGCGATTGCACGATCTCGGGAAACGCATCGCCCATCACCTTGCCCAGATCATCCGCAAGCTTGTAAAAAAATGGTTTCTTCTGTCCCAGTTTGTAGCCGTGCCGCATCGCGCGCCTAGCAATTCGCCGCAGCACATAGCCGCGACCGGCATTTTCGGGAATCACGCCATCGCAGACCAGAAACGCGCAGGCGCGGATGTGATCGGCGATTACGCGCAAGCTAGGCAAAGTGAGATCAGATACACCCGTCTCGCGCGCAGCCGCTTTGATCAGCGCCTGAAACAAATCGATTTCGTAATTGGCATGCACATGCTGCAACACAGCCGACAAACGTTCCAACCCCATGCCGGTATCCACCGATGGCTTCGGCAACGGAATCATCGGCCCATCCGCAACTTCGCGGTTGAATTGCATGAACACGAGATTCCAGATTTCGATGTACCGATCGCCATCTTCATCCGGTGAGCCTGGCGGGCCGCCGGGAATGTGCGCACCATGGTCGTAGAAGATCTCACTGCAGGGACCACATGGCCCGGTGTCACCCATCATCCAGAAATTGTCGGAGGCGTACTTGGAACCCTCGTTGTCGCCGATGCGCACGATGCGATTCGCCGGCACGCCAATTTCGTTGGCCCAGATATCGTAGGCCTCGTCATCATCCGCGTACACGGTGACAAGCAGCTTTTCTTTTGGCAGCTTGTAGACGACTGTCAATAATTCCCACGCATATTTGATCGCATCGCGCTTGAAGTAATCGCCGAAGCTGAAATTGCCCAACATTTCAAAAAACGTGTGATGGCGCGCGGTGTAGCCGACGTTTTCAAGATCATTGTGCTTGCCGCCGGCACGCACGCAGCGCTGCGACGTCACGGCACGCACATAGGCGCGTTTTTCCTTGCCGAGAAAGCAATCCTTGAATTGATTCATACCCGCATTGGTAAACAACAACGTCGGGTCGTCGATCGGCACCAGCGAACTCGAGGCGACGTGGGTGTGGCCTTTGGAGACGAAATAGTCGATAAAAGCCTGGCGAATGCCGGATACAGTGGTGAGATTCATGGTGCCCGTTTGAATGGTCGTGGCCTTGTGGCCAAACGCAAAAATAAAACCGCGATTTTACCAGTGCAAGCCGCGCAACACGAGCCAATCCACATCATTGACAGGCGATTATTCGGTCTCGAAGCCCAGCGTGTTCTTGACGGTGATAAATTTGTCGAGAAGGTGCTCGTGCGAATGGCCGCCCATATTGAGCGTCGCATAGCGGTGGCTGCCGAGCCATTTCATCTCACGCTTGAGTCCGCCGCCGCTCTTGATGAAGAGCGCCAGAAACGCGTCCGGATCGAACTCCTTCAGCCACTTGAGACTTTCGTGCGTCGGCGGATTGGCCATCGGCGTGCCATCGAATTTCCGGAACACAAAGCTGGTCGCCATCCGGTACATGCCGCGACCGGGTGTGAGATCGGGTCGCACGCCGCTGGCGATCTTCAACGCCACATCGTGGAGATTGATGCCGTCGACCTTCTCGTACAAATCCGAAAATTGCGCGGCCATGCGTGGATTGACTTCAATCATGCGGCATTCGCCCGTGGCCGGACAGACACGCATTTCCACATTGAATTGGCCGTGATCCAACCCCAAAGCAGCTATGATTTTTCGCGCCGTATTGCGTGCCCGAATCGCGTGCTCGGGCAGCAGCCGTGTGGGATATTCAAAGCGCATGAATTGGTCGGTGCCTGGGTACATGACGGCATCGACTATACCCAGCACATTGATTTCACCGTCGATCACCACACCATCGACGTTCACTTGCGTACCGTCAATCAACTCCTCGGCCAGCATCCAATGCGCATCGACGTCGAAATCCGTGAGACGGCGCACCACATCGTTGAATGGACGTACCAGACGCTTGATGATGTATTTTTCCCAAGGATGAAATCGCATGTGCTGCTGAAGCGCGGCGAAATTGTCGACGCGTCGCGCCAGCACCGAGTACGCGGCTTTTACGGGCTTCACGTAAAACGGAAACGCGAGGGGAATTTCTTCCGCCGATTTGAATGTATAAGGAAACGCGTGGAACGCGACATTGGCCTCGGGTAGCTCGCGTTGCAAAATTCGCCGCGCCACGTATTTGTGCTGCGATGCAATCAACGCGCCGGGGTCGGCACCCGGCAAACCAAGCCTGCGAGCCAGCAATGCTGCCGCCAGCGCACCGAATTGTTCGTTACTGGATGTCACACCGTGCAGCGGCAAGTGCTGATATTTCCGCACCAGCTTGTCGACAAAGCGAAACATGTCGAACGTCAGTAGTTGCGAGTTACTCGGGAAACTGAAGAGGTCAAAACCCTCGTAGTGAAAGCGATAGCCTTCACTGTCGGATGAGGCGGCGCGCTGAAGTTGCAAACGATCCCAGTCAGCATCAAACAGAACAAGAATATTTTTCAACCGGGAGGTGCCTCATTGTTGTTTTATTGCGGGATATACGCAGGTTCTCGGCGCTTGGATTCTAGCAGTGCCGCACGTTTATTTGCCAAGCTGACCAAAATGATGCAACGTGATCGCGCATGCATGTTGGTCGCGTCGCGACATTGGAACTTACGGATCGATCCGCTTATCGGTATGTGTGGTGAAAAACATTTACCAATACGTCACCGCCATTCTCGTCGCCAGCACAAACATCAGCACGGCAAAGATTTTTTTTAATGTTGTTACCGGCAATCGATGCGTCATGCGGGCACCCATCGGCGCGGTGATGATGCTGCCTGCGACAAGCGCCGCCAACGCCGGCAACAAGACGAATCCCAAGTGATGATCGGGTAGCCCCGGCACGTTCCAACCGGCCGCGATGTAGCCCAGCGTACCGATGACCGTCACGGGTATGCCGATCGCCGCACCTGAGCCTATCGCCACGTGCATGGTAATGCCGCAATACAGCAGCACCGGCATGATCAG
>JANOKK010000520.1:0-5071 GCA_031419255.1 Betaproteobacteria bacterium | reverse complement strand
CGCGATCGCCGACTTTGAAATCCGTCGTTACCAAACCTAACGCCATTAGCTTGCCAAGTGCCGCATGAACCGCGAACAAGTCGCCCGACATGGCGAGCACCTGATCAATGGAGCGAAAACCATCGATTCGCTCGAGCAGATTCTTTTGCGCACTATCAAGTTTTGAATTGCCGAGCGCCGACTGGCCTTTGGGTGTGGTGTGCAACACCGCGTCAGACATGCTGGCGAGATCCAATAGGGCTTTGCTGATTTTGCGTACGCTGTTTTCCATGTTTTTCTTGTATCGGCCGCGAATGAGGGCACGGCACGCCAAACACCGGTCAGGCGGAAGTGGGAATATACGGCGGAATATCCCGGCGAGACAAATAAATTAGCGAATATTCACAAATGTCCAATAAATTGCGTACGCTGGGCATACTTGCTTGATTTACAGCACGCAAGCCTTTAACCAACCATCGACGGCAACTTTCCCGAGGAATTACCATGAGCCATTCACTGACCCGGGACGAAATCGACGCGCTGGAACTCGTCAGCACAATGCCCAAATCCGCGAAACCTGGCGCGTGCATCGCGAGAAATGCCAAGCACTTGGTCGGCATCAAATTTCTGGTCGCCAGAAAAGATGGCAGTTACGCATTGACGGGCAAGGGTACCGAGGCGTTGTTGCTAAACAAGTGTGTTGTCGGTTTGCGGTCGCTTGCCGCGGATCCCTCCTTTAAGCTGGACGCGGCAGTTGCGGCGTTTCTTGGCAGGAAGGGTCATATTGTCGCGGGTGCCGTCGTCGGTGAATTTTCGGTCACGCCAAAGGGGCTCGAATGCCTCGCCGACATCGCGCTCAATACCTGAGCCACGAGTCGCATAGTTTTTAGCCGTTGGCGTGATCACGGCGAATGCATCTTTTAGCTGCAGATGCCGCTCCGCGTGACCCAAAACACTGCCAAATTCTACGTTTCGCGCATCATTTTTGGCAATTGGTCGGATTTGGTTTGAGACGTATCGCGTGTGCCGATAAAGTTTCGTCATCAAACAACGCGACACCCACCACCGACCCTTAGGAGAAACTCATGAAAACCCAATTTAGCCGCAGCAACAAGGACAATATTGCAACCGTTACCCTCGTCGTCATCACGCTTTTCGCACTGGCCAGCGGCGTCTTCAACAGCCGTCCGGCAGCGGCCAATCACCCGGCAGAACTCGCCGTGCAAAAAATGGACGCCATCGTCGTCACCGCATCGCGCGCGCCGGACATGATGTTGGAAACCATCGTCGTCACCGCGTCGCGCAAAAGCGATCACGCCTAATATTTTTGCCTACACGGTCGGTGGCCCGGGTGGAATAGTTGCAGCGACGTCGCAAGTTTTCGTTGCTGAAAGCATTATAAAAACGGCGGGCTTCGGTTCGCTGCTTTGTTTTTTGGCGGTGATTATTGTTGTCCGAATGGAAAACCAGAGTCTAATGCTGGCGGGGCTTCTGGAGGCATTTCGGCCTGCAAGGCTTACTGCTTCTGGACTTTTCGGCTATTTTGTTGGAAATGCGGGCCGTATCGTTAGCTACTTGCCGACGACCGCAATGTTACTTGCCCTTGAGTTCCACGAACCCCTTTGTACGCGACGCGACCTTGTCAAAGGTAAATGTGTGCGTGCAGCCGGCTTTCTTGCCAGCTTCCAAAACGAGCGCGTCGCCGAAATCCAGCGAAGCATTTTGAAAGGCCCCGAAGGCCGCCCATACCAGCGGCTTGTCTTCAATGACCATTTCATCTGACTCCAGCAGTCGGCGGAGAATGCTGACGATCTCCTCTTTGGCCACGCCGTAAGCTGACTCCAATACCCAAACCAATTCGCACAGCGTGATCAGCGAAACGAACGCGGGAGATTCCTTCGAGAGTCCATTGATCAATCGGGTGGCAAGGAGACTTTGTTTGGCGTCGTCCTGAGCAAAGAACCTGACGAGGACATTGGTATCGAGGCCAATCATTTCATCGCTTGTGCGGCGGCACGCGCCATGATGGCGGCTTTCATATCGGCGATGGAAACCGGTTTCTTCGGTTTCGGGATGCAGCCTTTCAGGCTTTTGATGCTCGATTTGATCGGCACCACGTCGTAGCGGCCGTCCGGCTGCATCACAAAATCAACGCGGTCACCGGTTTCAAGGCCGAGTGTGTCGCGCACTTGCTTGGGCAGGGTGATTTGGCCTTTGGTGGTGAGGGTGGCGGCGGACACGGTGAATCATTACGAAAATTGGATTCCTTACTTTAGCACACGGAAATTAACGCGTCAAAGTACGGTGATTGTAGTGCGACGATTGAAGGCAATGCGGATGGAAAGCCGCATCGGCGCGTGGGTGCCATGGCATATTTCGCCGTTTCACTTTGATGCCAAACTGATGTTGCGTTCGGATACCGTTTGCTTCCGCCTTTTTTCTGCATATCTCGATTCGCCTCTGATTATTCATAGCCTCCCGAAAACAAATAGGATGAAAAAGGTGGAAATTAGGATGGCATTCGCCAATTGGCAGTAGATGATCCACTTGATCCACTTGATGCACTTCTTAACCGCGCCGTCTTTCCACAAGTCTGGATAACCATGGGGAATAAGTCGGCAAAGTCGGTCACAAGGAATACCAATCAGGATAGATTCGCCAAAGGCATTCGGCCTCCCGAGGCTTTCAAACGCTATTGGAAATTTCTTGCAAATCGTATCCACCAATCGCGCTCGAAAAACAAGGTACAGAACATAGTTCACAACAAATACCAGCACCATAACTATCTCAAACGGCATTGTTGGTTCCCGCTTTCACCAATTCCGACTTTGATTCTCTGGCGCAGTTGCGCGCGAAAACCGCCGTCTGTTCCCGAAAGGCCTCTTGCGCGTTCAATAGGCCTATCACGCCGCCTCCCGAACCTCATACATCCTCACCAGCACGTTTGTCGGCAAATCAAGCCCTTCGCTCAATTTCCGAATCGTTTCCAGCGACAGCGGCCGCACGCGGTTGAGCAGCTCCGTCACGCGTGCGCGTGAACCGATGAAGGGTTCAAGGTCTTTGCGCACGAGGCCGCGTTGCTGCATGACGTATTCGAGAAGCTCGACCGGTTCGGGTGGATCAATCGGGAAGTGAAGCGATTCGTAGCCTACGATCACCAGCGAAAGCAAGTCGAGTCGCTCAGCCTTCGGTGAACCCGCAGGCGCGTCCCACCACGCGTCAGCCTGCTTCAATGCGGCGTCGTAATCGCGTTTGGTTCGAATGGGATTGAGTTGCATGTTGAACTCTCAAAATATCGTAGCAACAATTTTTTGAATTTGCGCTACGCCGACAACTTCTCATCCAGCCAAATCTTGATCAGCGACTGGTAAGGCACATCGCGCGAATTGGCTTCGACCTTGATGCGTTCAAGCATGGAAAGTGGCAGGCGCAGGGAAATGCTTTGCGTCGTCGGTTTCAAATTCGGGAAAACAGCGCGTCGCATTTTGGACAGGTCGAGATGATCCGTACTATCGGGGCGTTCCCAAAAGGCGCGCTCTTCGGCTTCCGATTTGAATTTTGGCGTGACCTTAATTTTGGTTTTCATAAACTTTCCTTTCCCGCCGGTTCATGTCTCGGGCAGAAATGATACGAATTGACGTGCGGTTGAGGCGCAGCGTAAACGCAATTTGCAACTTGCGGCCCGTTTCGGTGGATCCAAATGCGATATATCGCTGCTCTGTTTCGGAGTGCTTTGTGTCTTTCATGGATTGCAGAGTTGGATCAAAAAAAACTTGTTCCGCCTCCATGCGAGAGACGCCGTGCCGCTCATTTTTCCGGTCATTGCCCGCGTCCCAATCAAAGCCGACGACAATCGAAAAATCAATCATGCCTGTATATTACTATCATATACAATCCTGCACAATTTCTTGGCTCAATGCGCCTCCTCCCAATTCCGCCCCACTCCCGGCTCCGCCACCAGCGGCACATCCAGCTTCGCCACATTGGTCATCAGCCCCGGCACGTTCGCCTTCACCTGCTCCAGTTCTGATTCCGGTACTTCCAGCACCAACTCATCATGCACCTGCATGATCATGCGGGTCGTCAATTTCTCAGCCTCCAACCAGCCCTGCACGGCAATCATCGCGAGCTTGATCAAATCGGCCGCCGTGCCCTGCATCGGCGCGTTGATCGCGGCACGCTCTGCCCCCTGACGACGCATCTGGTTGCCGCCGCGAATATCGGGCAGCCACAGTCGGCGACCGAACACGGTTTCAACATAACCGCGCTCGCGCGCTTCATTGCGGGTGCGATCCATGTAGGCTTTTACGCCGGGATAGCGCGCGAAATATTTGTCGATGTAACTGGCGGCAGCAGTGCGCTCGATGCCGAGATTGCTGGCCAAACCAAATGCGCTCATGCCGTAAATCAGCCCGAAGTTGATGACTTTGGCGTAGCGCCGCTGCTCGCTGGAGACTTCTTCCCGCGTGGCACCAAACACTTCGGCGGCGGTGGCGCGATGTACATCTTCACCTTTGGCGAAGGCATCGAGTAGGCCCGGATCGCCCGAAAGGTGCGCCATGATTCTGAGTTCGATCTGCGAATAATCGGCCGACAAAATCACGCTGCCGGGTGGCGCGATGAACGCTTCGCGAATGCGCCGCCCTTCCGCCGTCCTTACCGGAATATTCTGCAAGTTTGGATCATTCGATGACAAGCGCCCGGTGACGGCAATTGCCTGCCCGTAATTGGTATGCACACGCCCCGTTTTTGCGTTCACCATGCGCGGCAATTTGTCCGTGTAGGTGCTTTTGAGTTTGGCGACACTGCGGTATTCCAGAATGATTTTTGGCAGCGGATGATCTTCGGCGAGTTTCGCGAGCGTTTCTTCATCGGTGCTGGGCGCGCCGCCGGGTGTTTTTTTCAGCGGCTTGATGCCTTTTTTGTCGAACAAAATTTCGCCGAGTTGCTTGGGCGAGCTCAAATTGAACGGCTGCCCGGCTTCTTCAAATGCCTTGCCTTCAAGTTCGAGCATCTTCTGGCCGAGCTCGCCGCCTTGTTTTTCCAGCAACTCACCATCGATCAGCACGCCGTTGCGCTCGATGGTCAGCAG